>CAKQGD010000010.1 GCA_934232845.1 uncultured Oscillospiraceae bacterium | reverse complement strand
TCTATGAAAAACTGCAACGGCAACACGCTGGACGCTAAAATCATCGAAGAAATTCGTAAGCTGTCCGCCGACAAGGAAACCCTTGCCAAGCTGCTGGCGCAGACCAAGAAGGTCATCAGCGGCAGCAAAGAGGGTTACGACGCAGAGCTGGCGCTGCTCCGGGAAAAGCACGCCGAAACGGAGGAGCGCATCAAGCGGCTGGTGGAATCCCTGTCCGTTGCCAGCGACACCTCAGCAAAGTACGTCATGGAGCAGATCGACGAGCTGCACCGGGAGAGCGAGGCCCAGCAGGCACGGCTTTCCGAACTGGAAGCCCTTACCGAACAGAGCCGGATGCTGCATCAGGAGTTTGCCTTCCATCAGGAGATGATCGAATCCTTTGCCAGCGCAGTGGATTCGGCAACGCTGGAGGAAAAACGCCGCCTGCTGCGGACCATCGTCAAAAAAGTGCTCTGGGACGGCAAAAATGCCTATATTTACCTCTTTGCGGAGGATGGAGAGGCGGATTTGCCCCCTGTTGAGCAACCTATGTATCCGTTGGGAGATGATAGCGAATGAAATCCTGATGCATTTCCGCAACCGCAGAAAGAGCGCGCAGGACGTGTATCTTTCCGACCCGATCGACACGGATAAGGACGGAAACGCGCTGACGCTGCTCGACATCATGGCAGACGAAGGCAGCATGGTGGAGCGTGTGGAAGAAAAGCTGCGTATGCAGCAGCTGCGGGAGCTGATCTCGGCGCTGCCTGACGCGCGTGAAAAGGAGATCATCCTGCTTCGCTATGGGGTCGGCGGCACGGCGCCCTTAACCCAGCGCGAGGTCGCACAGCGTCTCGGCATTTCCAGATCCTATGTATCGCGCATTGAGAAAAAAGCGATTGCGCATCTGCGCGAGGGATTTCTCCTTCCGGACGGGGACGAGATTGTAACCGAGACAAAGGCGTGATATAATAACCGGGAAGATGATAAAAAACGGCGCCCGGCTTTTTGTGCGCACAGGCGGCGAAATTTCGACTCGCCGGGTATCAAGAGAACAAAGCAAAAGAAACAGGTGGTTTTCATATGAATGCACAGATTCTCTGTGTCGGAACGGAGCTGCTGCTCGGCGACGTGGTGAATACAAACGCCGCGGATATTGCACGCCTGCTGGCGGAAACAGGCATCGGTGTGTACCGGCAGACGGTGGTGGGCGACAATCCCGAGCGGCTTGCGCGTGCGGTCGAAGCGGCGCTTGCCGAATGCGACTTGATTCTGATGACGGGCGGGCTTGGGCCGACCTATGACGACCTGACCAAGCAGACCGTGGCGCGTTGTTTTGACAAAAAACTCGTGTTAGATCCGAAAGAAGAGGCGCGGCTGCGTTCGTTTTTCGAGCGGACGGGCCGTCCCATGACGGAAAACAACCTGCAGCAGGCCATGCTGCCCGAGGGGTGCATCGTTCTGCCCAATCCCAACGGCACCGCACCGGGCTGTATTCTGGAGAAGGACGGCAAGGCGGCCGTTCTGATGCCGGGGCCTCCGCGGGAAATGCGTCCCATGCTGGAAGGACCGGTTGCCGACTATCTGAGACGGCGCACCGACCGTGTGCTGGTGAGCCGTACGCTCAATTTCTTTGGAATCGGAGAGTCGTCTCTTGAGGCGCGCATCCGCGAAGAGATTGAGCAGATGGAGAATCCCACCGTTGCGCCTTATGCCAAGCCGGGCGAGGTGCAGCTGCGCATCACCGCGGGGGGAGAGAGCGAGGCGGTGTGCCGCGCGGCCATCGCTCCTGTGGAAGCGCGCCTGCGCGAGCAGTTTGGGAAATACTGCTACGGCGCCGATTACCACAGCCTGCAGGAGGCGGTTGTTTCCGTGTATCGGGAAAAGGGCCTGACGCTTGCCGCGGCGGAAAGCTGTACCGGCGGGCTGATCGCTTCGCGCATTGTGGAGATTCCCGGCGCGTCAAAGGTGCTCGGCTGCGGCGTCGTGGCCTATAGCGAAGAGATCAAAAAGCAGGTTCTCGGCGTTTCGCAGAGCACACTTTCGGAAAAAACGGCGGTCAGCGCCGAATGTGCGTTCGAAATGGCGCGCGGTGTGAAGACTCTCGCCGGTGCGGATGCGGCGGTCGCCTCGACCGGCTACGCGGGGCCGGAGGGGGAAAACGTGGGGCTGGTCTATGTCGCCGCCGTCGGCTGCGGCAGAGAACTGGTGCAAAAGCTGCACCTTGCCCGCGGCCGAGAGGATGACAGGGAGCAGATTCGTCTGATGGCGTCCTCTTGGGCGCTGCGGCTGGCTCTGATGCTGATCGACGGAGATACACGACTGATCGACGGGAGGAACGGGAAATGAACGGGCAGACCACGGCAAACGATACGGCGCTTTTAAAAATGATGGCAAAGCAGTTCCCCACGATTCAGAGCGTCTGCACGGAGATTATCAACCTGCAGGCGATTCTCGATCTGCCCAAGGGCACGGAGCATTTTATCAGCGATCTGCACGGCGAGTACGAGGCGGTGACGCATATTCTCAATAACGCGTCCGGCATCATTCGGGAGAAGATAGACGAGCTGTTTGCGGACAGCGCGACCTCGGAAGAGCGCGCGGAGCTTGCAACCCTGATTTATTATCCCGTGCGTAAGCTGGCGCTGTTAAAAGAAAAATACGCTGCCAACCTCAACGAGTGGTACTATATCACGCTGGTGCGGCTGATGCGGCTTTCGCGGGTCGTCTCCTCAAAATACAGCCGTTCCAAGGTACGCAAAAAGCTGCCGGAGGATTTTGCCTATATTCTCGACGAGCTGCTGCACGCCGAGCTTGGAAAAAACAAAGAGAATTATTATCACCGCATTTTCATGACGATCATCTCGGTCGGCCGGGCCGACGCGTTCATTGAGGCGATCGCGGACCTGATCAAGGATCTGATTGTGGACCGGCTGCATGTGCTGGGGGATGTGTTCGACCGCGGACCCGGCGCGCAGCACATTATGCGCAAGCTGATGCACCACCATTCGGTCGATTTTGTCTGGGGCAATCACGATATGCTCTGGATCGGCGCGGCGGCGGGCAACGAGGCATGCATCGCCAATATGCTCAACGTCTCTCTCTCTTATGCCAACGTCGATACGATTGAGAACGGCTACGGCATCAGTCTGCGTCCGCTGATGGCCTTTGCCGAAAAAACATACGGCGACAGTATGGTCTACAAACCCAAGATAATAGAAGAAGGAAAAATCGGCTTAAACGATGTCGAACTGGTGGCAAAGCTTCGCCGTGCGGCCGCCACGCTGCAGTTCAAGCTCGAGGGGCAGACGATTCTGCGCCATCCGGAATACGGCATGGACGACCGCCGCATCCTTGAAAAGATCGATTATGAAAAAGGCGAGCTGACGGTCTACGGCCATACATATCCGCTCAAGGACCCGACCTTTCCGACGATCGACCCGTCGAATCCCTATGAGCTGACGAAGGACGAGTGCGACCTGCTTGACGCGCTCAAGGAATCCTTCCGGCGCAGCGAACGCCTGCAGGAGCATATTCGTTTTCTGATCGACAACGGCGCCGTTTACCGCATTGCCAACGGCAACCTGCTGATGCACGGCTGTCTGCCGATCGAGGAGGATTGTACGCCGATGGCGTTCACCTTTGGAGGAAAGCAATATGCCGGGCGTGAGCTGCTCGACTACTGCGACCGCATGGTGCGCACCGGGTATTACGGGGTTCCCGGCAGCAGGGAGCAGCGGGACGGCGTAGATATTATGTGGTGGCTGTGGTGTGGCCGCGAATCTCCGCTGTTCGGCAAGACGCGCATGACGACGTTCGAGCGTCTGCTGGTTGCCGACAAGGATTCGCATTTCGAGCCGAAAAACGCCTTTTACCGCAAGCTGAACGATCCTGCTCTGCTCGACCTGCTTGTGCGGGAGTTTGATCTGGATCCGTGCGATTCGCATGTCATCGCGGGGCATGTGCCGGTCAAATCCAAGTCGGGAGAAAGTCCTGTGCGCTGCGGCGGCCGGATTTTGATGATCGACGGCGGCTTCTGCAAGGCGTATCAGCCCGAAACGGGCATCGCGGGCTACACGCTGATCTACAATTCGTACGGGATGCGCATCATCTCGCACGAGGCGTTTACGACGATTGACGAGGCCGTGCGGGAAAACAGCGACATTGTCTCGATTTCCAATGTGGTCGAGACCATGCAGCGCCGCCGCTCAGTCGCGGATACCGATATCGGGCGCGAACTGACCGAACAGATTCACGCGCTGGAGCGTCTGCTTGCCGCTTACCGCAGCGGGCTGATTCCGCAGCAGACCAAGCGGTCCAGATGAAAAAATCCCTTTCGCTTTCGCCGGATGCGCTGAAGCTGTGCGCCTGTGCGCTGATGACGTTTGACCATACGGCGGCCGTGTTTTTTCCGCAGAACCTTCTGCTGCGGATTCCCGGGCGCCCCGCATTCGTGATCTTTGCGTTTCTTCTGGCGCAGGGAGCCATGCGGACGGAGAATTTTCGGCGCTACGCGCTGCGGCTTTTTTGGTTTGGAATTCTCAGCGAGGCGCCGTTTGACTTTGCGCTGCACGGCGGAGTGAATCCATCCTTTCAAAATGTGTACCCGACGCTTTTGACGGGGCTTCTCTTGATCGGTGCGCTTTCCCGCACATGCGGGCTTTTTCAAAGAGCGCTGCTGCTGTTCGGCGCGATGGCGGCGAATGCGCTGCTGCACGGCGACTACGGGCCGCTGGGCGTGTGTTTGATCTGGCGGTTTTGGGAAGGAGCCCGCCGGGGAGAAAGCCCCGTCGGACCCGTGTTTGAATTTATTCTGCTGACGCTGGGCGCGTCGGCTCTGGACGGATTTTGGTATGGAGATTTTTGGCCGAAGCTGTCCGCGGGCGCGGTCGGTTTTGCCTCTGCGGCGGCCCTGCCGCTTCTGCGGCGCTGTTCTTTCGGCAGAAAGAAAAAAACGCCTGCCGCGGCGTTTCGAAGATATGCGTTCTATGCATATTATCCGGTCCATCTGACAATTTTGGCTGTGCTTTCGCGGGGAATTTTTAAGGTGTAAAAGAAAGAAGATTTTTGACGAAATTCCTTCTCTCGGCACTTTGTTAAAAAAATAGCGTTCGTTTTATGGATATTGATGAAAGCCAAGGAGTACTTGTCGAAAATATTATCAGTTATTATTAAATTGTCCTTGCAATGCCCTTTTTCAGGTGTTATAATGACAGCGACGTTCCGTAGTGGGGCAACTGCGGAAAAATAAAAAGAAGGGGATACAAATTATGGAAACTATGATTTGGGTTGCTCCCGTACTGGCCGTTTGTGCTCTGCTGTTTGCAATGTACAAGTCCGGCGTTGTCGGTAAAGCATCCTCCGGCGATGAAAGAATGACTGAGATTGCCGGCTTCATCCACGAAGGCGCGCGTGCCTTCCTGTTCGCAGAATACAAGATTCTGGTCTGGTTCGTTCTGGTCCTGTTTGTTGCGATCGGTCTCGGCATCAGCTGGCTGACCGCCATCTGCTTCCTTGTCGGTGCCATCTTCTCGATTCTTGCCGGCTACAGCGGCATGAACGTCGCCACCAAGGCGAACGTGCGCACCGCGAACGCGGCGAAAGAGGGCGGCATGCCCCGCGCTCTGCATATCGCGTTTTCCGGCGGTTCCGTCATGGGTATGTGCGTGGTCGGCTTCGGTCTGCTGGGCTGCTCCGTGATTTACATCGTGACCGGCAACTTTGAGATTCTCTCCGGTTACAGCTTGGGCGCTTCCTCCATCGCGCTGTTTGCGCGTGTGGGCGGCGGTATCTACACCAAGGCTGCCGACGTGGGCGCCGACCTGGTCGGTAAGGTCGAGGCCGGTATCCCGGAGGACGACCCCCGCAACCCCGCCGTTATCGCGGATAACGTCGGCGACAACGTCGGCGACGTCGCCGGTATGGGCGCCGACCTGTTTGAGTCCTATGTCGGCTCTCTGGTTTCCGCTCTGACCCTGGGCGCCACCATGGCCGGCACGGTCGTGACGGAAGTGTTCGAAGGCGCTGCGGTTGCATTCCCGCTGGTGCTTGCGGCCTGCGGTATTCTGGCTGCCATCATCGGGTCCTTCTTTGTCCGCGGCAAAGACGGCGCCAACCCCCAGAAGAGCCTGAACACCGGCTCTTACGGTGCGGCGGTGGTCGTTATTGTCCTGACCTTCGTCTTCTCCAACATGTTCTTTAACAGCATGGCTCCCGCGATTGCGGTGACCGCCGGCCTTGTGGTTGGTCTGATTATCGGTATTGTGACCGAGATCTATACCTCCGGCGATTACAAGTCCGTTCAGAAGATCGCTGAGCAGTCCGAGACCGGCTCTGCCACCACGATCATCTCCGGCCTTGCCGTCGGTATGATGTCCACCTGCATTCCGATCCTGCTGATCTGCGTCGGTATCTTCTTCGCTTATCAGTTCGCCGGCCTGTACGGTATCGCGCTGGCCGCTGTCGGTATGCTTTCCACCACCGGTATCACCGTTGCCGTTGACGCGTACGGCCCGATCGCCGATAACGCCGGCGGTATTGCCGAGATGGCGGGTCTGCCCGAATCCGTTCGTGACATCACCGATACCCTTGATGCGGTCGGCAACACCACCGCTGCCATGGGCAAGGGCTTCGCGATCGGTTCCGCCGCTCTGACCGCTCTGGCTCTGTTCGTTTCCTACGCGCAGGCCGTTCAGCTGAACGCCATCAATATTCTGGAACCGAACGTCGTAATCGGTATCCTGATCGGCGGTATGCTGCCCTTCGTCTTCTCCGCGATGACCATGGAGTCCGTTTCCAAGGCTGCGTATAAGATGATCGAAGAGGTTCGCCGCCAGTTCCACACCATCCCCGGCATCCTCGAAGGTACTGCTAAGCCGGACTACACCACCTGCGTTGCGATCTCCACGCAGGCCGCTCTGCACGAAATGATGATCCCCGGTCTCATGGCGATCGTTGTTCCTATCGCAGTGGGTCTGCTGCTCGGCACCGAGGCTCTGGGCGGTCTGCTGGCCGGCTCTCTGGTCACCGGTGTTCTGATGGCGATCTTCATGTCCAACGCCGGCGGCGCATGGGATAACGCGAAGAAGTACATCGAGAACGGCACCCACGGCGGTAAGGGCTCTGATGCTCATAAGGCCGCGGTTGTCGGCGACACCGTCGGCGATCCCTTCAAGGATACCTCCGGCCCGTCCATCAACATCCTCATCAAGCTGATGACGGTTGTTGCGCTGACCTTTGCCGCTCTGTTTGTCAACTACGGCGGTCTGCTGGTCAATCTCTTCAAGTAAGAGACGGCTTCTGCTCATTTTAAAAGGCACGTCCTCTTCGGGACGTGCCTTTTTTGTTGACGTCGAGACTCTCGGCGGAGACATCCGAAAAAATTCCTGCCTCAAGTACCGGTCGAAGTGAACCGGCGCAGGCGGGCCTGCAATTATAAAGGCAGCATCGTTTCAACGGTTAGGGAATGGTTTTGCCTTTTCGTGAAAGAGAGAACAGCAGGAAGGCGGGGAAAAGAAAGCCTGCAGCACGCCTGAAACGGCGGTCGATTTATGACCGACTTGATTTGTTCGCTTCAGGGGCTTTTTTCGGAGGCATGGACGGCGAGAATCCGTTTTTTCAAAGAGGGAAGCAAAACACCCGAAAAGCCGCACCGATTAAATGAGACTTTTAAGGAAAAGTACTTTTCGAAAATTTTTCGCAGCCGCATGCAATAAAATGCCTTTGCCGCGCGTTAATCAAATGAGAGGACGGTCTCGAGCGCTATGATTGTCATAACGGTTGAAATCGAAAACCGAATCAGACAGGACCCCGCCGCGCTGGACGCGCTGATTCTGCGTCTTGCATTGGGCGACACAGAGGCGCTGTCCGAGCTGTATCAGGACACGAAGGGTGCTCTGTACGGCTTTGTCCTTTCTATTTTAAAGAACACGCAGGATGCGCAGGACGCACTGCACGATTGCTATGTCAGCGTTTGGGCTGCGGCGGGCGGATATCGCTCCGAAGGAAAGCCGATGGCTTGGATGATGACGATTGCGAGAAACCTGTGCCTTCAGCGCATACGGGAGCGCGGTAGACTCTGTGATCTTCCTGCGGAGGACTGGGAGCCGTTTCTCCGCTCGCGGGAAGATATTTCCGCGGAAGATCGCTTTCTCCTGGAGCAGTGTATGAAAATCCTTTCCGATGAGGAGCGTCAGATCGTCGTGCTGCATGCGGCGGCCGGTTTTCGCCATCGGGAGATTGCGCAGATGATGGGGCTTGCGCTGCCTACGGTTCTTTCAAAATACAGCCGCTCGTTAAAAAAACTAAAAAACGCTTATGAAGGAGGGGGAAAGCAATGACAAACCGTGAAATGGAAGAAAGACTCCGATTAGCTTTTGACAAGGCCGCTCCCGATGTGCTTTCTTCCGTGCTTGCCGACTGTGAAGAACAGAGAGGAAAGGTGATTTCCATGACAGAGAGAAAAAGAACGAATCGCTGGGCCAAGAGGCTGATGGGCGCAGCGGCGGCCGTTGTGCTGCTGTTGGGCGGAGCCGTGGGCGTGGGCGCGTACCGCTCGAATTACGGCGTCGCTTCCACGGTGTCGCTGGATGTAAACCCCAGTATTGAAATTGAAGTCAACAAGAACGAACGCGTCCTTCGGGTGGTCCCCCTCAACGAGGACGGAAAAACCGTTGTCGGCGACATGGATTTCAAGGGCAGCGATCTGGAAATGACGGTCAACGCGCTGGTGGGATCGATGCTGCGCGGCGGCTATATCAGCGAAGCCGCAAACTCCATTTTGGTCAGTATCGACAACAGCGACCCGGATCAGAGCGCCGCTCTGCGCGAAAAGCTGGCACAGGAAATCAGCGGTCTGCTGAAGACGGATACCTTCAGCGGGGCGGTGCTCAGCCAGTCGGTCAGCAAAAACAAAGAACTGAAAAAGCTCGCCGACGAGTACGGCATCACTCTCGGCAAGGCACAGCTGATCCTTCAGATTACCGAGCAGGATTCCCGCTATACGTTTGAGAAATTGGTTCCCCTTACGATCAACGAGCTGAATCTGATCAGCGAATCCGGCAGGCTTCATCTCAATCAGGTGAAATTTGTCGGTACGGCGAGCGACAAGAAATATATCGGTGAGGAAGAAGCCAAAAAAGCCGCGCTTAAGCACGCCGGCCTCGACGGAGAAGAAGTCTCTTTCTATCAGTGCAGGCTTGACTGTGAAGACGGCGTGATGGTTTACGAGATCGAGTTCTATGCGGACGGATATGAGTACGAGTATGACGTCGAGGCGCTGACCGGCACGGTTCGGAAGGCCGAGCGCGAGAATGAGGAAGAGAGGCAGCTTCCGAACGGCAATGCGAACGGTGTGGTAAGCGGGCAGAGTGCATCGCTTTATATCGGAAAAACCGCTGCGCGCAAGGCGGCGCTGGAGCATGCCGGCCTGAAGGTGAGCGACGTCGAGTTTACGAAATGCGAGCTGGAGGAAGACGACGGCACGTTCCGTTACGAAATCGAATTCTATACCGACCGGTATGAATATGAGTACGAAATCAACGCGAAGACCGGTAAAATTGAAAAGGCCGAGCGTGAGGAAAACGACGATTATGTTTCTTCGAGCTCTTCCGAAAAACAGATCGGTGCAGACAAAGCGAAGAAAGCGGCGCTGAAGCACGCGGGCGTAAAGGCCGCCGACGCAGCGTTTGAAAAATGCGAACTTGACGAAGACGACGGCAGAGCGGTCTACGAGATCGAGTTTCAGGCCGGAGGCTTCGAGTATGCGTACCGAATCGATGCCGTGACGGGAGATGTGCTTGGCGCCGAGCGAGAAGAAAGCGATGATCTTGACGAGGAATTCTCGGCGTCTCACAAGGGATACATCGGCGAGGAAAAGGCCAAGAAAGCGGCGCTGAGGCACGCGGGTATAAAGGCCGCCGACGCGGCGTTTGAAAAATGCGAACTTGACGAAGACGACGGCAGAGCGGTCTACGAGATTGAGGTTCAGGCCGACGGCCGCGAGTATGAGTACCAAATCGACGCCGTGACGGGCGAGGTGCTGCGTGCCGAGCGTGAGGAAAACGACGATCTTGACGAAGAATTTTCGACGTCTCACAAGGAGTATATCGGCCCGGACAAAGCGAAGAAAGCGGTGCTGAAGCACGCAGGTGTAAAGGCCGCCAGCGCAGTGTTTGAAAAATGCGAACTTGACGAAGACGACGGCAGAGCGGTCTACGAGATCGAGTTTCAGGCCGGAGACTTCGAGTATGAGTACCAAATCGACGCTGTGACGGGCGAGGTGCTTGACGCCGAAGCGGACGACTGATTTTCAAAAAAGAATATGCTTTGAAAGGCGGCCCGGATCAAAAGACCCGGGCCGCCTTATCTATGCGATGTGTCGGTGCAGACGGTTTAAAGTCCGCAGCCGCAGCGCTGGCATTCGTTTTGTGCAGAGCAGACGTCGAGTACCGAGAGAGAACTGCTTCCCAGACCACAGCGGCAGGAAGAGCAGGCTTCGCAGGCGCTGTTCGTCGTACAGCCGTTCGAAGTCGAAGCGGCAGTATTGCAGTTGCAGCAGCATCCGCATCCACACCCGCATCCGCAGCAATTCTGCTGTGCCGAAGGGCAGCATCCGCACCAAAAGCCGTTACAGGTAATTTGACTCATAAGGCGATCAAAACTCCTTTGCGTGATGAATCAGTCGGGCCGCTTGCGTTTGTCTCTGCGGCCCTGCTTTATCATATGCCAAAGCGGAGCGAAGCGTCCTCTTTTTAAAACAGCGGCGCTTGGAAAGCCTCTGCATGACCCCCCTGTTTTGAAACACACAAGAGCCGGGCGAATAGATTCCACGGTACAAAAAGGCTTGACAAGAAAGAAAAAAAGAATAAAATATGAAATTGATTCTCATATTCATTCTTGAAAAGGAGCATTTCTATGGCGGGAGAATACAGGACAAGACAGCGCGAGCGCATTACGCGGCTGCTGACGGAAAACCGCGACAGCCATCTCAGCGCGGAGGAGATCGAGACGCTTCTCTCGCAGGAGGAATGCGCGGTCAGCCGCGCGACGATCTACCGCTGTCTCGACCGGTTGGTTGAGCAGGGCGAGGTGAGGCGCTATGTCTCGGGCGATGGAAAAAGCGCTTGTTATCAGCTTGCCCATACAGACTGCCGCCGCCACTATCATTTTAAATGCACGGCCTGCGGTGCGCTGCTGCACGTCGAATGCGCGCAGCTCGACGGGCTGGAGGAGCACATCCGTGCACAGCACGGGTTTGAGGTGGACTCCTCGCGCACCGTGTTCTATGGGCTGTGCAAAAAATGCTCGGGAGGAAACGAAACATGAAAAAAGGATTCGCGCTGTGTCTGGCACTTTGTATTGCACTGTGCGCCTGCGCTAAAGAGACGCCCCCCGCGCCGAAAGAGAGCAAAACGCTGTCTGTCGTGGCGACGCTGTTTCCGCAGTATGATTTTGCCCGTGAGATCGCGGGGGAGCGGGCCGAGGTGACGCTGCTGCTTCCCGCCGGGGTGGAGAGTCACTCGTTCGAGCCGTCGCCCTCCGACGTGGTGCGCATCCACAACTGCGACCTGTTTTTGTACACGGGGCCGGAGATGGAGCCATGGGCGCAGACGATGCTTTCCGGCGGCCTGCCGGACTCGGTACGGGTCGTCAATCTCTCCGAAGAGATCGAGATGACCGAGACCAAGGAGGCCGTCCCCGGAGAAGAACACGAAGAATCCGAGGAAGGGCATCACCATGTTGTCGACCCGCATGTCTGGACAAGTCCGGCCAATGCCGCCGTTATGGTGGGGGAAATTGCCGACGCGCTGTGTACGGCCGACCCCGAGGGAGAGAGCACCTACCGCGCAAACGCCGAGGCGTATCTTGCAAAGCTGACGGCGCTTGATGAAGAGCTTTTCTCCATTGTGGAGGGGGCCGAGAGGCGGGAAATTGTATTCGGCAGCCGATATGCCTTTCATTATTTTACCGAGCGGTACGGGCTGACCGCTTATGCGGCGTACGACTCCTGCTCGGAGGAGGGCGAGCCCTCCGTCGGCGTTCTTACGGCGTTGGCCGACCGCATCCGGGAGGATAAAATTCCTGTCATTTATTATGAGGAGCTGACCGATCCCAAGATTGCCCGCGCGCTTGCCGAGGAGACGGGCGCCGAGATGCTGCTGCTGCATTCGTGCCATAACCTTTCGAAAGACGAGATGAAAAGAGGAGAGACGTATCTTTCCCTGATGCGCCAAAACGCAGAAAATCTGAAAGCGGGGCTGTACTGATATGACGATTCTTGAATGCCGCGGCCTGACGATGGGCTACGGCTCTCTGACGGCGGTGAGAGAGCTTTCCTTCTCTGTGGAGGAGGGGGATTACCTCTGCATCGTCGGACAGAACGGATCCGGCAAATCGACGCTTATCAAGGGGCTGCTTTCTCTTGCGCAGCCGCGCGAGGGAGAGATTGTCTACCACGGGGTAAGTCCGCGCGAGATCGGCTATCTGCCGCAGCAGACCGCCGTGCAGAGAGATTTTCCCGCGACGGTGCGGGAGGTGGTTCTCTCCGGCAGTCTGGGAAAGCAGGGCTTTTGGCGGCCCTTTTACACGGCGGACGACCGGGCGCGCGCCGATGCGATGCTGGAAAAGCTCGGGATTCTCGAACTGAAAAAGCGCTCGATCCGCGCATTGTCGGGCGGACAGCGCCAGCGCGTGCTGCTTGCGAGGGCACTCTGCGCGGCGCAGAAGCTGCTGCTGCTCGACGAACCGGCAGCTGCGCTTGATCCCGCGGCCGCCGCGGAGCTTTACGAGCTGGTAGACCATCTCAACCATGACCACGGCGTCACCGTGCTGATGGTGACACATAGCCTCGACGCGGCACGCCATGCGAACAAAGTGCTGCAGATGGACGAGAAACCTCCGTTTTTCGGTACGGCGGAGGAATTTTTCAAAAGCGGGCGCGCCGACGCCATGACAGGAGGCGAAGATCATGCCTGAGCTGCTTTCCGAGATGCTTTCCTACGGCTTTCTGCGGCGGGCGCTTGTCGTCGGGTTGCTGGTGGCGCTGTGTGCCGCACTGCTCGGCGTGAGTCTGGTGCTCAAGCGCTATTCCATGATCGGCGACGGGCTGTCGCACGTCGGGTTCGGAGCGTTCTCCGTGGCGCTGGCGCTTGACGCCGCGCCGCTGGCGGTGGCGATTCCCATCGTGATTCTGGCGGCGTTTCTGCTGCTGCGGGTCAGTTCCGACAGTTCGATCAACGGAGACGCCGCCATCGCGCTGATCTCGTCTACGGCGCTGGCCTTCGGCCTGATTGTAACGAGCCTCTCCTCCGGGTCGAACGCCGACGCGCAGAGCTATCTGTTCGGCAGTATTCTGGCGATGTCTCAGGCGGACGTTTATCTTTCCGCGGCGATTTCCGCCGTTGTGATCGCGCTGTATCTTCTCTGCTACCACCGCATGTTCGCCGTCACATTTGACGAACCGTTCGCACGGGCGACGGGTGTGCGCACAGGCGCGTACAATACGCTGCTTGCGCTGCTGACCGCGGTGACGATTGTGGTCGGCATGCGCCTGATGGGAGCGCTGCTGATTTCGAGCCTTGTGATCTTTCCGGCGCTGACGTCGATGCGCGTATGCCGCAGTTTTCTCGGCGTGACGGGCTGCTCGGCGGCCGTGTCGGCGGTCTGCTTTCTTGCGGGAATGCTGGGCTCTTACGCGTTCGACACGCCCGCGGGCGCGTCGGTGGTCGCGGCGAATTTTGCGGCCTTTGCGATATTTTTTGTGATTGGCAGGCTGCTGCGCTGCACGGAATGAAAAACTCTTGCCGCAGCCGTGTTTCAGGCTGTCAATTTACTTGATTTCATAAGAGATTAAAATTTGAAATTATAAAAATCAGGACATGTGCCTGATTTTATACGTGATCCGCGTCCACAAGGAGGCGAAACCGATGCCGTATCTAAGGGATGCTGAGATCCCCTTAAGAAGCGTGTTGAACTTTTTCGACATGCTGCAGCACGTTCGCTTTTGTCGATGTGTTTTGCCGTAGTCGAGGCTATGGTCACAGCTTTAAACGGCAATTTTGCTTTTGAAGAGAAATTTAACCGAATTTTTAATATTTTCTTTCTTTTTTGTTTTGAAATGCTTGTGTTTTGATTTTCTTTTCAATATAATAAAAACGGTTTCATAAATGGAATCAAAAGGAAAAGAAGAAAGGAAAGTGACCCATGATGAAAAAGGCTCTCTCCCTTGCCCTGGCCGCCATGATGCTTCTGTCTTTGGCTGCCGTCGCACTGGCCGACAACTCGACCCTCCAGGAGGAGGAAACCGACTCTGCCGCCATCGGAAACATCAAAATGAATACCCTCTGGCTCTTTGATGAGGAGGAAGATGATTGGTATGAAGTCGATTCGATGACCTTTAACGAGGAATATTACTTCGATGTTCTTGGCAAAAACGATGAGTACATTGATCCTGCTTGGTTGCATCTGAAATCCACCGCGGGCGTCAAGCTGACCGCCAAGTGGGACGAAGGCGGCGACTACGTCGACTCCGTCTCGTTTGAGCGTGTGGATGGCAGGTGGTGCATCAAGCTCGTGACCAAGGGTCACTCCGTCGAGCCTGTTGACGTAGCCGGCAAGATCTATCTCAAGGGAACCACCGGCTCCGGCGACAATAAGGAAAAGATCGACGGCTATTTCACCGTGGACCTGACGCTGGAATACCCCTGCACCTCTGTTCCGGAGGGTGTGGACGAAGCCCCTGTGTTCGAACTGCCCCGCGGCTGGAACTTCATCTATGACTTCGAAGATGTCAGTGAGGAAGAATTCACGCTGTATTTCGGCGAGATGTCTTACCGCGACAAGGCTTCGAATTTGAGCTCGGGTTCGGCATCTTATGATCCCCGGCCCAATTCCGCGAGGGATTTCGACATGAAGAACGTGGCCGCCGAGGTTGTGACCGACGTCACCAACACCAAGAAAGTTGTGCTCGGCTACACCAACGACGATATCGCCGCGGTTGCAGAAGCGTATCCGAATGCGGATCTCGACTTTGTCAACATGACCGGCAAATTCAAGAAGACCGCCGACGTCATCGTATATGCCGATCTGGGCAGCTATCTTTACAAGTATGAGAACGGCGCGCTGACCAAGGTGGACGCCGAGTACGACGAGTGGGAAGAGGGCTTTGTGTTCACCACCAAGACGCTGGGCTCTTATGTGATCTCCAACGTCGAGCTGGATCTTGCCGCTGTTTCCGAGGCCTCTTCGGTTGAAGAGACCGCGAACCCCTCTACCGGCGCCGCTCTGTAATTGAATTTTTTCGCAGATAAAAAGGGTCTCCGCTTGCGCGGAGGCTCTTTTTTTGCCGTACGATGTCATTCGGAATAAAAATATGCTACAATGAAATAAAACAAACGCAGAGGAGTGACCGCCATGAAATGCGAAAGCTGCGGAAAAGCCGTTCCCTGCGGCAGCGAGTTCTGTCCGCACTGCGGCTGTGTTGCCGTATCGCCGAAAAAGAACGAAAAAAGCGAAGCTGCCCCGGCTTACGGTGCGGCAGATCTCCGGGCGCAGGAACAGCCTTTGCGTCTCGGCCGTTCGGAAAGGAAAAAATCCGCCGCGCGCCGCCTTCTTTTGTTTTATCTGATTGGAACGGTGCTTTGCTTTGCAGCACTCGGCATTGCCGTGGCGGTGAACGCAAACAGATCTCCGGAGCCTCTGCCCGCGCAGATCACCATACAGCAGAGCACAAAAGACCTGCCCGAAAAATCGGACTGGCAGGTATCAAAGCAGGATATCGGCACGATTTCCGGCTGTCCGGAGTTTTTCGGACTGAAGTGGGGCTCTTCGCCTGAGAGAGGGGAAGAAACGATCCCCATTCCGTATGAGAAATTTTCTGACGGAGAAACGGGCGAATGCGTTCTTTCCGTTGCAGAACCGTTTTACCTGTACGGAATGTGGGCCGACCGTGTCGACGCATACTATACCGATGAAGGGCTGTACTGCGTGGAGATGGAGTTTGCCGATGATTCTGCAGAACGCTTGGCGGAATTGCTGACGGAGATTTACGGCGAGCCCCAGCTCGATCCCTATGGCTGGTCCGGTCCCTTTGTGACGATTCAAATAGAGCCCAATTACGAGGGCGGCGCTTGTCTGCGGTATGAGCAGGGCGGCGTGACGCCATCGGAGTGGCTCTATAAAAACGCAGAGAACGGAACGCGCATTGATCCGTTGGGACTGATTGCGCCGGGCGGTTTTTTGGCTGACGGCGAAATGACAGAAAGAAAATTGTTGGACTGCTTCGCGGGAATGGAAGAGTTTGTGGATTACGGTTCCTATAGAGAGGGATATTATTGGGTCGCACCTGATCTCGCTTATATGGGACGTTCTCCGTCGGAGACACGCTTGGAGTTGTTTTTTGCCGAAGACGGCGGCTCTCTCGGCGTGGCGGCTTATTCCTTCTGGATTGACTGGACGGAAATGGCGGATGTGTTCTGCGAATTTCGCGATACGGCGTCGATGGATTTCGGAGAGGTCGTTTCGTACAGTATCTCGACGGATTACGAAGACGAAGAAGTCTCTTGTATCGAAGAAATGCTTTTGGCCGGTGCGGCGAAACCGGGCTGCGCCTATTATATCGATTGGGAGACAGAGGACTTTTATGTGTGGCTTTATGCCAGCGTCGATGGAGAGGACTGTATCTGCAGCATGACGTTTTGCCCCAAAGAGGAGTATTTTGGCGCCGGACCGGAGACGGCCTGAGCATAAAACGAATCGGGAGAAAAAGAGGGACCTCTGTGAGGTCCCGCTTTTATTGTACAGAGAAAACCACCGGCAGTGCTGATGGTTCCAGAAAGCTTTCGCTATACCCAGAATAAATGATCCGAGCGAAGCGAGGAACAACCATTCAACCGTAAGCAAGAAAGAATGTCGAATAAGCTTAGAGAAGCCGGAAAAGAGATACCCTGCCGCTATTTTAGTAGCAGCAAGGCACCTCACACAAGTGAAAGATAATTCGATGAGCCTATAGGCTCGGCGGGTAAAAGGCCCCAAGGGGCTTGTGCAAACCACCGGCACGGCCGGTGGTTATGACTGCGGCCTTGAGAGGGCATCGCCGGCTGTACGGTCAACGTCAGCTTATATAGGCGGATCGCGGCGAAACGGCAAACAACCGGAAGCGAAAAAATGACGGCTTTGAGAGTGAGATTGCGTGCGATGCATAAAAATAAATACGATGTTTTTCAAGAGGGCAGTCCGGCTTCGCGGCTCTTAAAACTGGCGCAAAATAGGACTCGGCATGTGTTTTGATTTTCGAAAGATCTCTCGGCCTCTGCAAAGAACGCGTGCAAAAGGACCTTCGGCGGCCCGGCAGAAAAAGTCTCAGGCGGTGCAAAACCGTTTTGGCTTCTCGGGTGCGTTTTGAAAGACCGGCGCATACGCCGGGAAGAAACGCCGCGCGGATGCGTCTTCTCCGTCAAAAAAGAATACGTTTTTTCTTTTGGGCAATGCTCTTGACAGAAAAGAAAGACGGTGCTACACTGATACTATACCCCCGTGGGGTATTGGAGGAGAAAAATATGAAGCAAAGATTTGATATCACGGGCATGACCTGTGCATCCTGTCAAGCGCACGTCGAGCGCGCGGCACAGTCGGTGCCGGGCGTTGCCGCGGCGCAGGTCAGCCTGCTGACAAACAGCCTGACGGTTGAATACGAGGGCGAGTCCATGACCGGACAGGTGATCGACGCAGTCGTCGGGGCGGGCTACGGCGCGAGCGTGTACGACCCGGCCAAGGCGAAGGAACGTGACGACCCCATCCGCGAAGAACTCGCGGGAATGCGCCGCCGTCTGATCTGGTCGCTGTGCTTTCTTGTGCCGATGATGTATTTGACGATGGGGCACATGGTCGGACTGCATCTGCCGCATGCGCTGGCGAGCACCCAGAACGCGCTGCGTCTTGCGGCGCTCGAACTGCTGCTTACCGTACCGGTAATGGTCATCAACCGAAAATTTTTTACGAATGGGTTTCGTTCGCTGTTTCACGGCGCGCCGAATATGGATTCGCTGATCGCGGTCGGCTCATCTGCGGCGGTGGTGTACGGGCTGTTTGCGATGGTGCGCATTGCCGCGGGACTTTCCATGGGAGATACGGCGCTGGTCGATCACTACCGGATGGACCTGTATTTTGAATCCGCCGTGATGATTTTAACGCTGATTACGCTGGGTAAATTTTTAGAAACGCGCTCCCGCGGAAAAACGGGTGAGGCCATTGCCCGGCTGATGGACCTTGCCCCCAAGACCGCCGCGGTTTTGCGCGACGGCACGGAGACCGAGATTCCCGTGGAGGAGGTCTGCGGGGGCGATCTTATCGTCGTGCGCCCGGGACAGAGTGTTCCCGTGGACGGCGTGCTGACCGAAGGCTCCGCCTCGGTCGACCAGTCGGCGATCACCGGAGAGAGCATTCCGGTGGAAAAGCGTCCGGGCGACCGCGTGGTCGCCGCAACGATCAGCCGCAACGGACGGTTTGTGTTTCGGGCCGAGCGGGTCGGCGGCGACACAACGCTGGCGCAGATCATCCGTTTGATGGAAGAGGCCAGCTCGTCCAAGGCACCGATTTCCCGCCTTGCGGACCGCATCGCCGGTATTTTTGTGCCGGTGGTCATGGGCATCGCCGTTCTGGCCGCGGCGGTATGGCTGCTGCTTGGAGAAAGCGGAGAGTTTGCCCTCTCGACCGGAATCTCGGTGCTTGTGATCTCGTGCCCGTGTGCGTTGGGGCTGGCAACTCCGGTGGCGATCATGGTCGGCACGGGACAGGGTGCGAAAAACGGCATTTTAATTAAGTCGGCCGAGGCGCTCGAGACAGCGCACACCGTCGATACGATCGTGCTGGACAAGACCGGCACGGTCACCCAGGGTACGCCTAAAGTGACGGAACTGCTGCCTGCCGAGGGAGTGACAGAGAGGGAGCTGCTCTCTCTCGCGGCGGCGATGGAACTGCCGAGCGAGCATCCTCTTTCCGATGCGATTGTGACCCGCGCCCGTGAGGAAGGAATCGAGATCATTCCCGCGGAGGAATTTTCCGCCGAGCCGGGCCGGGGCTTGACCGCAGTGGTGCAGGGCCGCGCCTGTCTGGCGGGCAACGCCGCTATGCTTGCCCGGCATGGCGTCTTGGCGGGAGATTTTGAAGAGACTGCCCGCCGTTTGTCCGAGCAAGGCCGTACACCTTTGTTTTTTGCCAGAGACGGCGTTTTGCTCGGCGTCATTGCCGTGGCGGATCCGCCCAAGCCCACCAGTGCCGAGGCCGTCGCGCTGTTTAGAGAGATGGGCCTTGAGGTCGTGATGCTTACCGGCGATAACGAGCGTACCGCCAAGGCGGTGGCCACGCGGCTCGGTATATCCCGTGTGATCGCGGACGTGCTGCCGCAGGAAAAAGAGCGCGTGGTGCGCGAACTGCAGGAACAGGGCCGCCGCGTGATGATGGTCGGCGACGGCATCAACGACGCACCTGCGCTGGCGCGGGCCGACGTCGGCGTCGCAATCGGAGCGGGAACGGACATTGCCATCGAGTCCGCGGATTTTGTTTTGATCAAAAACGATCTGCGCGATGCGGCGGCGGCTGTCGCGCTGTCGCGCGCGGTACTGCGCAATATCCGCGAGAATCTGTTTTGGGCCTTTTTTTACAACACGGTCGGTATTCCGCTGGCAGCGGGGCTCTTGTGGATTCCGTTCGGTATCCGCCTGAGCCCGATGTTCGGGGCGGCCGCGATGAGCCTGAGCTCTGTGTGTGTGGTCTCTAATGCGCTGCGGCTGCGGCGCTTTACTCCGCCGTTTGCGTCAAAACAGACGGAAGAAGGAGAAAATTTGGTGAAACAAGATGAGGAGGATATGAGAATGAAAAAAATCATTGCTGTGGACGGAATGCACTGCGCGCACTGCCAGGCTTCTGTGGAAAAGGCGCTTGCCGCCGTTGAGGGCGTTTCGTCCTGCAAGGTGGATCTGGCGAAAAAGACAGCCACGGTGACACTGTCGGCCGAGGTGGCCGATAAAGCCCTGACCGATGCGGTGGAGGCTGCGGGCTTTGTGCCCGGCGCGGTGACAACGAAGAAAGGCATCTTTGGGTGAAGCGATGCGTGCGGATAAAAATAAAGTCGGCCGTCTTTTAAAGACGGCCCGCGGTCAGATCGACGGAGTGCTCCGCATGGTCGAGGAGGACCGCTACTGTGTCGATATTGCAAATCAGCTGCTCGCCACAGCGGCTTTGCTGCGCTCGGTCAACCGCCTTGTGCTGCGGGGGCATATTGAGGGCTGCATCCGCGAGGCGATCGAGCAGGGCGATGCGGATCAGAAGCTTGACGAGCTGATGGGCCTGCTTGACCGGCTGAGCCGTTGACAGGGCCGAAGCTGCGGCGCATTTACAAAAAAATAGTCCGGTCCGAAAAGAGGCGTATTTCCGAAAGGAAAACGTCTCTTTTTTTAAGAACACAAGAATGAATCTAAGATTGAAATACGGAATCATAAAAAATGTGTCAAAGAGGTTGCAATTTCAAGAAAAACCTTGTAAAATATCTTTTAAACATTTGCGTTTTGCAATGCAAAAAAAAAGAAAGGAAAGAAATACTATGAAAAAGGCACTCTCCCTTGTGCTGGCTCTCGCGATGCTGCTCTCGCTCGCGACGGTCGCCATGGCATGGAACTCTCCCCTGCTTGAGGATGAAATTCCTCAGTACGCCGTAGACAACATTAAAGAAAATATGGTGCTTGTCGAGACGAACGACGGCGAGAACGTTATTCCGATCGGTGAAAGAGAGGATTGGCCCACTCCTTACGGCGAGGCTTATTATTTCCCGCTGCTTAACGAGGAGAATACCCCTCTTCTCCCCGCGTGGATGAACGAAAAGAGCGTCAGCGGCCTTAAGGTTACCCCCAAGTGGGACCAGGGCGGCGATTATGTCGAGAGCGTTGAGATCGTCCGCGAAAAGCTGGGCAACATCGGGGAATCTCTGTGGTTTGTCAAGCTGGTTATCAAGCCCGGCACGACCGAGACGGTTGATCTGGCCGGCAAGATCTATATCAAGGGTACGACCGGTACCGATGACAACAAAACAAAGATCGACAAGTTCTTCACCGTTGATCTGACGCTGGAGTACCTCACCGAAAAGTATGATGAGCAGGACGAGGATGACGTCTATGTGCCGCAGATCGATTGGGTCTGGGGCGATAAATTTATGCTTGACCTCGAGGATTACACTGAGGATGAAGCAACCGTGCATTTCCTTGCTGAGAACGAGGAAGATGACGTCGCTGTTGCCGAGACCGATCTTTCCAGCACCAAGAAGCTTCTGACGGCCTTTGACGTAAAGGAGAACGCCGACATCGTTGCCGCATATCCCAAGGCGGACCTTGATTTTGTCAACCTGAACACGAATTTCCGCAAGAGCGCGGATGTTACCATCTATGCTGACGAAGGCAGCTACCTGTACAAGGTGGTCGACGGCAAGCTCGCAAAGATGGATGCCGAATACGATGAGTGGGAAGAGGGCTTTACCTTTACCGCCAAGGCACTCGGCTCCTATGTGATTTCGAATATGGAGCTTGACCTCACTGTGGACATCGCCGCTGTGAAGACCGAAAACCCCACCACCGGCGCTGCGCTGTAATTCGTTTTGCCTTTTTAAAAAGAGCCCTTCGGGGCTCTTTTTTCTTTATAAAAAATAATATCCCGCCGAAAAGAGCGGCCTTTGTACAGGCAAAACAAAGAAGCCGCCGCGGTTGTGATTTTCTTTTGTCCGTGGTATGATAAGCGAAGAAAAAGCCGCCCATATGGGCGTGTGACATAACAAAGAAAAAGGGGCTGGCTGCGGATGGAAACGCTTCATGTGCTGGGCACGGGCCACGCGATGGTGACGCGCTGCTATAACACCTGTTTCGCGTTGGAGCGGGACGGACAATACTTTCTGGTGGACGGCGGCGGCGGAAATGCCATTCTGCGCATCCTTGCCAAACAGGGAATCGCGCTTGACCGAATCGAAGACCTTTTTTTGACGCATGCGCACACAGATCACCTCTTCGGTGTGATTTGGGTGCTGCGCCGCATCGCGGAGGAAATGCTCTCCGGCAAGAACAGCGGTGTTCTGCGTATTTACGGGCACAGCGATGCCGTTGCCGCCATTGAGACGATTGCGAAGATTTCTCTTCAGAAAAAAATGACGGATCTTTTCGGCAGCCGTATTCTGCTCATTCCGGTGGAGGACGGCGAAGAAAAAACGATCCTGCAAAACCGCGTTCGTTTTTTTGATATTCATTCGACCAAGCTGCGGCAGTTTGGATTTGAGATGAGCCTGTCCGACGGGCAGCGGCTTGTCTGTCTCGGCGACGAGCCATGTAGTCCTCTGTGCGAGACGTTTGCCCAAAAGGCCGACTGGCTTTTGAGCGAGGCCTTCTGCCGGTGGGAGGACCGTGAAAAATATCATCCGTATGAAAAACATCATGCGGCCGTGCGCGACGCCTGCGAGCTGGCCGAGCGCCTCGGTGTGAAGCGGTTGATTCTTTGGCATTCCGAAGAGGATACGCTTGAAAACCGCACGGCCCTGTACACGCTGGAAGGACGGCGCTATTACGGCGGACGTCTGATCGTCCCGCGCGATGGGGATGTAATCGACCTGAACGGAGGAGAAGAATGAAAGCACATATTTCCGTGCCGAAGACAGAGCCCGTCGTACTGTGCGCCGGCTTTTCTCCCGAGCGGATGGCGGTGCTCTGCGCCGCGCTGACGCCCTGCGGGGCGCAGGTGCGCTGCGTGCCGCAGGAGCAGCTGGGCTGTACGGTCGGTTCTCTTGCGGAGGGCAGGTCTGTCTTTGCACAAAAAAGCGATGCTTCTTCTCTGCACGCGGATACGGAATGCATTGTATTCTGCGGGCTGGATCCAAATGCCTTCGATGCGGCGCTGGCCGCGCTGCGCGGCGCTAAGCTCTCGGTCCCCTGCAAAGCCGTCCTGACGGCAGTCAACCGCGCATGGACGCTTGACGCGCTGATCGGCGAACTTCTGCGCGAGCATGAAGCGATGCGGAAAAGAAAAGAAGAATCCGCTGACCACTCATAAATAACGTTCAAAAGCCGCATACTGAGAAGAAATCGCAAGAAAATTTTTTCCGGAGGCAGCCGATATGTATAAAAACGCAGTAAAAAAGGAGAAATTCCTTTTAAAAGACCTTGTCGCTTATCAGGAGGGACAGGTCGTCAGCCGCACATTGGTGCAGAACGGTGCCGTCAGCATGACGATTTTTTCCTTTGATAAGGGCGAGGAAATTTCCACCCATGCTTCGGGCGGCGACGCGATGGTGACCGTGCTTGAGGGAACGGGCTGTTTTACGGTCGGCGGAGAGGTGTTTCTGCTGCACGAGGGAGAGAGCCTGATCATGCCAAAAGATGTGCCCCACGCAGTTTATGGAGAAGAACGTTTCAAAATGCAGCTGACCGTCTCGTTCTGACGGCAGGGGAGGAGCGGCGGAATGCTGACCATCGGATGTCATCTTTCCTCTTCGGGAGGATATCTTGCCATGGGAAAGACCGCCCTGTCGATCGGGGCAAATACATTTCAGTTTTTTACACGCAATCCGCGCGGGGGCCGGGCAAAAGCGATTGATCCGGCGGATGCTGCGGCGCTCTGTTCTTTGATGATTGAGAAGGGCTTTCCCTGCATTTTGGCGCACGCGCCGTATACGCTCAACGCCTGTTCCGGGCAGGAGAGCGTGCGCGTCTTCGCACGGGAGACAATGGCCGACGACCTGCGCCGAATGGAGGCTACCCCCGGCAATTTTTATAACTTTCATCCGGGCAGCCATGTCGGGCAGGGAGCCGAGACCGGCATAAAACAGATCGCGGATACGCTCAACGCCGTGCTGACGCCAAAGCAGACCACCACGGTACTGCTGGAAACGATGGCGGGTAAGGGAAGCGAGGTGGGCCGCAGCTTTGAGGAGCTGCGCGCCATTCTCGACCGCGTGAAATCGGCGGATAAAATGGGGGTTTGTCTCGATACCTGCCATGTATGGGACGCGGGCTATGACATCGCGGACGATCTTGACGGCGTACTGGAGGAGTTTGACCGCATCATAGGGCTTGACCGTCTGCGCTGCATTCACCTCAACGACAGTCTGAATCCGCTCGGCGCGCACAAGGACCGCCATGCCCGCCTCGGAGAAGGCTCCATCGGGATGGCCGCGCTGGAAAGAATCGTCAATCATCCCGCTTTGTGCCGTCTGCCGTTCTTTCTCGAAACACCCAATGACCTCGGGGGTTACGCGCTCGAAATCGAGAAAATGCGTCAATGCGCTGAAAAATGAATCGATATTTTGTAACAGATTTCATTTTTTTCGCCGGATAAAGCGTTGACAAGAATTCCAGCGGATGGTAAAATAAAATAAGTTGCCTTAAAAATACAAAAGGACGGAGCTGACCCCATGGAAAACAGGCTTGAAAAGAAATACGGACTTTTAACGGCGATTTGCATGGTTGTGGGAATTGTAATCGGTTCGGGTATCTTTTTCAAAACAGAAAGCGTTTTAAAAGCAACCGACGGTCATGTGGGCACCGGCGTATTGGCGCTTGTGATCGTCGGTGTTGTTATGTTTATCTGCTCCTATGCGTTCAGCATTATGGCGCAGAAGTATGAAAAGGTCAACGGCGTCGTCGACTATGCGGAAATCGCGCTCGGCGAGAAATATGCCTATTATGTCGGCTGGTTTGTTTCCACGATTTACTGTCCGGCGATGACCTCGGTGCTGGCTTGGCTGTCGGCCCGCTACACCTGCGTGATTATCGGTTTTGAGGATCCCGTTGCGGGTGTCGAATGCATGGTGCTCGCGGGTTTCTTTCTTGTGGCGGATTATATGATTAATGCACTGGCTCCTATTATCGCGGGCAAGCTGCAGGTGTCCGGCACGGTGATCAAGCTGATTCCGCTCTGCCTGATGGCGGTGGTGGGCATTGTGAGAGGGCTCGGCAACGGCCAGCTTTCCGCCAATTTTGCACAGGCCGCGTCGAGCACCGGCGGCAGCGGCAGTGCTCTTCTGACCGCGGTGGTGGCGCTTGCTTTCGCATACGAGGGCTGGATTCTGACGACCTCGATCAACGCGGAATTGAAGGATTCCAAGAAGAATCTTCCGATTGCTCTGATGATCGGCTCGATTATTGTGGTATGCGTCTACGTTTGTTATTATCTTGGCATCTGCGGTTCGATCTCTATTGACGAGCTGCTCGCCACCTCGTCGCAGCAGGCGTTCTATAATACGTTTGGTCCGATGCTCGGCTCTCTGCTCAATGTCTTTATTGTAATTTCCTGCCTGTGCACGATGCATGGTCTGCTGCTCAGCTGTGTACGCGGCATGTATTCCATCGCCGTACGAGGCGTCGGTCCTATGAGCAAGGCATTTTCTCAGGTGTGTCCCGAGACCAATATGCCGACAAACTCTACAGTCGTCGGCCTGTTCGTATGTTTCTTCTGGCTGGTATATTTCTATGGAGCGAATTTGACCTCCGGATGGTTCGGCCCGTTCTGCTTTGATTCGTCCGAGCTGCCGATCATCACGATCTACGCCGTTTATATTCCGATCTTTTTCAGCTTTTTCCGCGACAAGAGCCTCAGCCCGTTTAAGCGG
The DNA here is from genome assembly GCA_934232845.1 of uncultured Oscillospiraceae bacterium. GTDB lineage: Bacteria > Bacillota > Clostridia > Oscillospirales > Ruminococcaceae > Yanshouia. The sequence continues at coordinate 14,050 of CAKQGD010000010.1, read as the reverse complement.
TATGCGGTTCCGACGGCGGCGATTCTGTGTTGCCTGTTTATGGTGTATGCGGCTTTTGTCGCGCACGGAAAATCCGTGCTGTATTATCTGATCATGTCCGCTGTGATTATGCTGATCGCGGTTCCCTTTTCCAAGAAAAAAGCATGAGACGGCGTTTTCTCTCTCATCCGAAAAAGGACGGCGGAAAAAGCCGTCCTTTTCTTTTTTAAAGCGTTTTGGAAAAAAATATCCGCAGGGCTGGAAAAGAATCTTCTTTTCGGCTACAATGGTATCAATCAGAACCGTCCGTACAAAGGCGGCGGAAAAACGAGGAGGTTATTTCCTTGGCGAAACTGTATGTAATGGGCTGCGGCGGCTTCGGCACGGCGCTGTCGGTGATGTTTTCCGGCGCGGGGCACGATGTGACTCTGTGGGGCTGGATGAAGAGCGAAAACGACGCGCTGCGCGAGCACCGCGAGAATATTCCCCTGCTCAAGGGCGTACATATCCCCGAAGCCATCCGTATTGTGGACACGGTTGACGGAGTGGAAGAAGCGGATGCCGTGATTATCGCAACGCCTACGGTCGGCGTGCGCGGCACCGCGAAGCTGCTCAAGGACAAGCTCTCGCCGGATACGGTGGTGGCCTGCGTTTCCAAGGGGCTCGAGCCCGGCACGCTCAAGCCGCTGTTTCAGGTCATTGAGGAGGAACTGCCCGGACGCCAGGTGGTGGTGCTTTCCGGTCCCTCCCATGCGGAGGAGGTTTCCCGCGGTGTACCGACGACAATCGTTGCGGCGGGCAGCACGGCCGAAGCCGCGCAGCGGGTGCAGGATCTGACCGCCAACACCCATGTGCGCATTTATACGAGCGACGACCGCCTCGGCGTTCAGCTCGGCGGCGCACTCAAAAATGTCATTGCCTTTGCCGCTGGTATCGTAGACGGCATGGGAATGGGGGACAATACCAAGGCTGCGCTGATGACGCGCGGATTGACCGAGATCGCCCGCCTCGCGGTCGCGATGGGCGCGCGGGCCGAGACGCTGTGGGGGCTTTCCGGCATGGGAGATCTGATCGTGACATGCTGCTCGGTGCACTCGCGCAACCGCCGCTGCGGCGTATACGTCGGCGAGGGACTTACGGTGCCCGCCGCCGTCGAAAAGGTCGGCATGACGGTCGAGGGCATTACGGCGACCCTCTGCGCCTATGAGCTTGCGCAGAAAATGGGTGTGGAAATGCCGATCACCGCGCAGATCTACCGTGTCATCCAGGGCGAGACAAATGCCCGTGCGGCTGTGCAGGCGCTGTTGGGACGTCCTCTGCGCCACGAGAGCGAGACAAACTGGCTTTCCGGCAAGTGAACAAAAAGAGACGCTTTTGAAAAAGAGCGGCTGCGCGCGGCGCGGCATCCGGGCAAAACCGGTCCGCGCCGCTTTTTGCTTTTTTCGCGGCAGAAAGAGCCGCAATCCGGACTTTTAAAAAGGCAATCCCGCCGACGGCTTTATTTCGTGCGATAGGGAAAGAATAGAAATTCCATCTCTGTTTCCCCCCGGCGGGCGGCGCTCGGCAGCATGCAGGAAGGCAGCCGCTGTTCTCTTCGCTTGGCCGGATTTTTTTCCTTTGCGTATCTGCGGATCGCAGGAGAGGCTTTTGCCGAGTGTCTGCCGGCGCGGCGCATCTGTAATTTCAAAAAGAAGTATTTTGCGCAATAACGGGCGCAGAGCGAAAAGATTTGTTTGCGGCTGCACAAGCGAGAAAGAAACTGCGCTTTTGCAGCTGCGGCGAGGAGGAATCCACTCATGGACGAACGGCAGGAGAGAGAGCTACTCTCTCATTGCACGCTTTGTCCCCGGCGCTGCGGGGTAGACCGCACGGCGGGACAGACGGGCTACTGCGGCGCGCTTGCCGAGGTGCAGTGTGCCCGTGCGGCGCTGCATTTTTGGGAAGAACCGTGCATCTCCGGGACACGGGGCGCCGGCACGGTGTTTTTTTCACACTGTACGCTGGGCTGTGTCTACTGCCAGAATGCGCCGATCAGCCGCGGCGGCAGGGGAAAGACGGTTACAAACAAACGTCTTGGAGAGATTTTTCTCGAACTGCAGGCACAGGGCGCACATAATATCGATCTGGTGACGCCGATGCACTATGCGCCGCAGGTGGTCCGTGCGCTTGAAGACGCGAGGGAAAAAGGGCTTGCCGTGCCTGCCGCCGTCAACTGCGGCGGATATGAGCTGCCTGAGACAGTGCGGCTTTTTTCGGATACGGCGAGGATCTGGATGCCGGATTTTAAATATGCGTCTTCGGCGCGGGCGCGGGATTACTCCGCTGCGCCCGACTATCCCGAGCGCGCACTTGCGGCGATCGACGAAATGCTGCGTCAGACCGGCCCTGCCGTGATCGGCGCAGACGGCCTGCTGACATGCGGTGTGCTGATTCGCCATCTTTTGCTGCCCGGGGGTCTGGCGGACTCGATGCGGGCGGTGCGCCTGCTGTGGGAGCGGTACGGAGACGACGTGATTCTCAGCTTGATGAGTCAGTATACTCCGATGGGAGAGAACGTGCGTTATCCTATGCTGTCGCGCCGCGTGCCCCGCCGCCACTACGAGGCGCTTGTGGAATACGCAGCCTCTTTGGGCGTGACGCGCTGTTACACACAGGAGGAGAGTGCGGCGGACGAGGGATTCATCCCGCCGTTTGACGGCGAGGGAGTATGAGGAAGAATCCGTTTGCGCAAGCCGGGACCGAAAGCCGGTTCCTCCCGATGAAAAATCAAAGAGAAAAGACATCTATGGGCAAACGGCATAGGTGTTCTTTTTTGCGGATACGGTGTCGGATGAAATCGTTTCGGAGAAGAAAAGAGGAATCGTTGAATTCAGGGGATTTTCGTGGTATAATATCTTGATAATTTTGCGCAGGAAGGGAGCTTCGACCATTGATGGACGAGGTGTATTTTGATAACGCGGCGACAACTCGTGTGGATGACGCCGTAATTGCCCGCATGACGGACGTAATGAAAAATGAATACGGCAACCCGTCGTCGCTGCATAGCCGCGGCGTGCAGGCGCAGCTCTGCATGGAGCGCGCGGCCAATCAGATCAGAACGGCGCTCGGCATGAAAACGGGACGATTGCTGTTTACCTCTGGCGGGACGGAGTCGAATAATCTTGCGCTGTTCGGCGCGGCAGAGGCAAAAAAACGCCTCGGCCGCCGCATCATCACGACGGCAGTGGAGCATTCCTCCGTACTGGAGAGTGCGCGGGAGCTGGGCCGGCGCGGCTTTGAGGTGATCGAGCTTGCACCGGACAGAGACGGCCGTATTTCGCTCGAAACGCTCGAGGCCGCGCTCAACGACCAGACGATCCTCGTGTCGATGATGCTTGTCAACAATGAGGTCGGCACGATCCAGCCGGTAGCCGAGGCTGCGCGCCTTGTGCACCGCCGCTGCCCCAACGCGCTGTTTCATACCGACGCGGTGCAGGCGTTCTGTAAGATTCCGTTTCGGGTCGGAGATCTGGGCGTCGATCTGCTCTCGCTGAGCGGGCATAAAATCCACGCGCCCAAGGGCGTGGGGGCTTTATATCTCGCGGATAAGACGCGGATTTGCCCGCTGCTTTTCGGTGGCGGACAGCAGGAGGGCATCCGCCCCGGCACAGAGAGCGTCCCTATGATCTGCGCGCTCGGCGCTGCCGCGCACGAAGCCTCGACTGATTTGCCCGCCGTGACGGAGCGGCTGGGAGTTCTGCGGCGCAGACTGACTGAGGGACTGGAAAAGACGGGCGCAGTACTTCATACCCCGCAGGAGGGGGCGTCGCCTTTTCTGCTCAGTTTTTCCGTGCCGGGTTATCGGTCGGAAACGCTGCTGCATTTTCTGGAGCAGCGGCACATCTATGTTTCCAGCGGCTCCGCCTGCTCCAAGGGAGCAAAAAGCCATGTGCTGGCCGCAATGGGATGTTCTCCGCGCGAAATCGATTCCGCGCTGCGGCTGAGCTTTTCCAAATACAGCGATATCGAACAGGCCGACCGGTTTCTTGAGGGACTGGGAGAAGCACTCTCCTCCCTGCGCCGTTCGTGACCGGGGGAAAGGACACTGCCATGATAAAGGAAATTATCCTGCTCAAATACGGTGAGCTCGCACTCAAGGGCGCGAACCGCAGTACGTTTGAAAATGTGCTTGTCAAAAACATCAAGCGCCGCCTGCATGGGCTGGGACCGGTGACGGTCTCGCGTTCGCAGTCGACAATCACCGTTACCCCGCAGGAGGAGAATTACGACATTGCCGAGGCGTACGACCGCCTGTCGCGGGTCTACGGCATTGCCGCCATGAGCCGCAGCTTTATGACGGATAAGAGCTTTGAGGCGATCTGCGAGGCCGCCGACCGCCTTGACGACGAGCTCGACGGCATAAAAACCTTTAAAGTCAACGCCAAGCGCTCGGACAAGCGTTTTCCGATGGACTCTCCGGCCATCTGCCGTGAGCTGGGCGCGCATCTGCTGCGCCGTCATCCGCGTCTGAAGGTGGATGTGCACAATCCCGACATGGTCGTCTGGGCAGAGGTGCGCGACCGCTTCGCCTATGTGCACGCGGGACAGAAGCCCGGCGCGGGCGGCATTCCCGTCGGGTCCGGCGGCAAGGCCGCGCTGCTGCTTTCGGGCGGCATCGATTCCCCCGTGGCGGGTGCGATGATCGCCAAGCGCGGACTCGAGATCATGGCGATTCACTTTGCCAGCCCGCCGTATACGAGTGAGCGCGCCAAGCTGAAAGTGATGACTCTCTGTAAAAAAATGGCCGCTTATACCGGCAGGATTCGATTCGTGGTTGTCGGCTTCACCGAAATTCAGGAGGAAATCGGCAAAAACTGCCCCGAAGATTACTTTACGCTGATTATGCGCCGCTTTATGATGGAGCTGGCCGGCCGTATCGCCGCGCAGTACGGCGCCGAGGCGCTTATCACCGGAGAAAGCCTTGGACAGGTTGCGAGTCAGACTGTACAGGCGATTGCCTGTACAGACGCCGCGTCGCCTCTGCCCGTGCTGAGACCCGCCATCGGCATGGATAAGGAAGAAATCGTGACGATCGCGCGCAGAATCGATACCTTTGAAACGTCAATTCTTCCCTATGAGGATTGCTGTACCGTCTTTACCCCGCGCCATCCGCGCACGCATCCGATGCTGTCGATGGTGGAGGCGGCGGAGCGCGCCCTTGACCGGGAGGCGCTGATGCAGCGTGCGCTGGCCGATACCGAGGTGCTCTGGATCGACGAAAGCACCGAGTTTTAACCGAGAGCGCTCTGCTCTTTAAAAAATGAGGAAAGGAGGGATGCCGCTGTGCGCATGACGATTATCGAGCTGCAAAGAGGAACACCGATGGGAGAGCGTCTGCGCGCCGCCGCAAACGCGCGCGGAGAGGAGGCGGCGTCCCTTTACAGCGCTTTGCAGGGGCTTTCGCAGGCGATTGCTTATGCGCTGGGCACCTCGGACGCGGTTGCCGTCTGTGCACCGCTTGGAGCAGACAGCGCAGTGCGCCGTGCCGCGGCCGATGCGCTGGGCGTGTCCCTGCGCGTTTCGCGGCGGGCGGCCGCCCATATGGAGCGGTGCGGCGGAGATGCCGCCTGCGCTGAGCTGCCCGCGGGATCGCGTGCATTGCTTGGGGACGGTCCGGTTCCGGGCTGCGTCTGCGCGGTTTCGGGGCGCTGTCTGCTGCTTTTGCCCGAGGAGGAGGACGAAGCCCTGCTTCGGCAGACAAACGAATTGTTTGCAGGGTGCTTTCCGACCGAAAAAACAGCCGGGGCGGCCGCTGTTTTGGCGGGCCGGGCCGAGGTTCCCGAGACAGCTGCGCCGGTTTCTGTAAAAAAGAAAAAACGCCGCGGCGACGGCGTGCTCCGCGCGCTGACCCTCGGTTCGATGGCATGCTTTGCGGCCTTATGTATTGTCGGATGGAAAATCTCGTCTCCCGCGGCGGCGGCCATCGTCGCACCGCCGGGCGGCGCTGCGCTGCCTGCCGGAATCGAGATCGACATGGACGCCGAGACGGAAGAAGGACGCGGCGGTACGGAGATTCCCGAGGAGGAGCCTTCTTCCGCATTGGAGCCTTCTTCTGTATTGGAACCCTCTCACGAAGTCTCGGAAGAGCCTTCCTTTGAAGCGCTGCCGAGTTCTCAGACGGAGCCTTCTTCGGCTTCACAGGAGCCGTCCTCCGCTCCGGAGCCCTCGTATGAAGCGCCGCCGGAGGAGTCTGCCCCCCCGTTTGAGGAGGAGGAACCCTCTGAGCCGGAGCCGGACGTTTCGCCCGAGGAAGAGGAAGAGCCTTCGTCTGAAGAAGAGGAAGAAGAGCCCGATCCGGGGGATTTTGACGAAGAGCTGACCGTCACGGTCAACGGCTCGCGCCGCACGATGGACGCTTATACGCTGCTCTGCCGGCTTGTCCGCAACGAAATGGGTCCTTCGTTTGATACGGAGGCGTACAAGGCGCAGGCCGTGGCGTCCTACACCATGATCCGCTACAACAACGAGCGCGGAACCGCCCCGTCGGTGGGGCTGAATTCCGATGTGACGCCCCGCATCGAAAAGGCGGTGTCCGCGGTGCTCGGCGAGGCGGTCTATTACGACAGAAAGCTTGCGAACACGGTCTATCACTCGACCAGCGCGGGAGAGACGACCAGCGCCGCCGAGGTTTGGGGAGGCAGTCTGCCGTATCTTGTTTCGGTGGACAGCGCGTGGGACGAGGATGTGCCCGGTTACCGCGCCGTCAGCCGCATCAGCGCGTCGAGCTTCGCGTCAAAGGTAGAGAATGTATACGGCATTGACCTCTATGACTACAGCGACGACCCTGCCGATTGGCTCGAAATCGAGAGCTACAACTCCGGCGGGTATGTCGGCGCGGTCAGCCTCGGCGGCAGAACAAAGGGGAAAAGCTCCGGCAGCTACGGCACAAAAACGATCACCGGGCGCAGCATTCGCGAGGTTTTGCTCGGGTATCAGCTTCGTTCGCATTGTTTTGAGTACGAATATGACGAGGACAGCGACAGAATCGTGTTTACGACGTACGGCTATGGGCACGGCGTCGGCATGAGTCAGTACGGCGCGCAGATGATGGCGCTTGAGGGCTATGATTATGAGGAGATTCTGACGCATTACTATACCGATACGGTTGTGAAATGAGGAGAAACCGGCATGAAGATTCTTTCGGTGGATTACGGCGACGCGCGCACGGGTATCGCCTGCTGCGACGCGGGAGAGATGCTGGCGTCGCCGGTCTGCACGCTGTTTGAGCATAATCGCGAGCGCCTGCTCGACCGTGTGGCGGCACTGGCTTCGGAGCATGGCGCGGGCGAAATCGTCGTGGGAAATCCGCTGAACATGAACGGCACGGCGGGACCCCGCAGCGAGCTGGCGCGGCAGTTTGCCGAGGAGCTGCGCGCGCGGACGGCGATTCCGGTCGTTTTGTGGGACGAGCGCAGCACGACGGTGTCCGCCATTGGGATTTTGAATGCGGCGGACGTCCGCGGAAAGAAGCGGAAAGCTGTGATCGATTCCGTTGCGGCGGTGCTGATTCTCGAAAACTATCTTGCTTATCGAAAGAACAAAGGATAAATTTCATTCTTTTTTCAGAAAATGCTTGAATGTTTTTCATAGAAAACGGGTATTCTTTTCTTGCAGGTAAGGGAAACTGCAGTGCCGGAAACGACATCCTATTTCTTTTCTTTTCTTTTCAAATTCTTAGAAAAAGCGCCTCGGAACACAATTTGTATTCCGAGGCGCTTTTTCCGTATGCTTTCGCCGGGCTTATTTTATTCATCCGACAGGCCCTTTGCGATTTCGCGCGCCGTCGGGGCGGCGGCGAGGCCGCCCCGCGCCGTTTCGCGCAGAGAAACCGGAAGAGCCTTGCCGACCGAGCGCATCGCGCCGATCACCTCATCCGCAGGGATGGGGCAGCGCATACCGCCCAGTGCAAGATCCGCGGAGAGCAGCGCATTGACCGCCTGCGAGGCGTTGCGCTGCGCACAGGGAATCTGCACCAGCCCTGCGACCGGGTCGCAGACAAGTCCCATGCAGTTCATCAAGGCGAGGGAAACGGCCTGCATCGATTGCGCCGGCGTTCCGCCTGCAAGTTCGACGGCAGCAGCGGCGGCCATCGCGGCGGCGACGCCGCACTCGGCCTGACAGCCGCCCTCGGCGCCTGCGACGGTTGCGTTTTTCATAATGACTGCACCGATGCCGGACGCGGTCAGCAAACCGTGCAGAAGATCCTCCCGTGTGAGAGAAAGCTCCTCCGAAAGGCCGAGCAGCACGGCGGGCAGAATGCCGCATGCGCCGGCGGTCGGCGCGGCGCAGATTTTTCCCATGGCGGCGTTTGTCTCGCTGCAGGACAGCGCATAGGCCATCACGCGGTTGACGAGCGCACCGCAGAGACCGCCGCCCGCGGCATAGCGGTACTGCGGCGCGGATACGCCGGAGATCAGGTGCAGGGCGGTGGGCAGAGGATTTTGCAGCGCGCGGTGCGCCGAGGCGGTCATGATCTCCCACCGGTCGGACAGGTGGGAAAGCACCTCATCCTCCGTGCTCCCCGTAAGGGATATTTCGTTCTCGAGCACGACCTGCCAGAGCTTTTTTTGATTTTCGATGAGCCGCAGCAGATCTTCGCAGGTACGGTACGTCATAGAGCTTCCTCCTCCCGCAGGTCGAGCGCCTGCACACGGATGATGTTGTCAAGCGCGGCAATGGCACGCACCGTGTGCGCCGGAACGGGTGCGTCCGTTTCAATCACCGTGCAGGCCACGTCGCCGCGGGCGCGGCGGGAGAGTTTCATCACGCCGATGTTGATGCCCTGTTCGGCAAGTACGCGCGTGATGTCCCGAATGACGCCGGGGCGGTCGTTCTGCATGACGACCAGCGTCACGGAGCGGGCTTCGATTTCCGTTTCAAAGCCGTCGATGCGGCGAATTATAATCTGCCCTCCGCCGATTGAGCTGCCTACGATTTCGCGGCTGGATCCGTCGGCTGTTGTAAAGGTCATGCGGACGGAGTTTTCATGCAGGCCGTCGAGATCGTCCGCGGCAAATTCCCACGTCAGACCCGCCTGTTTGGCCAGAGAGAAGGAATCCGCGAGACGCTCGTCGTATTCCGCAAGACCGAGTGCCCCCGCGACCAGAGCGCGGTCTGTGCCGTGACCGCGGTAGGTCTTTTCAAACGAACCATACAGGCCGAAGCGCACATGGGTGAACGGCTCGTCCACGATCATGCGCGCGGCGCGGGCAAGACGGGCGGCCCCGGCCGTGTGGGAGCTGGACGGTCCGATCATGACGGGGCCGACGACGTCAAAAATACTCAGTTCCAAAAAAGCACCTCCGGATCAAACAAGCAGTGAAAAGATGAAAGGCGTCAGATAGGTTTCCGCGGCGGCGGCGACGGCAAGCAGCGGGGTGATCAGCAGCACCATGGTGCGTAAGGTTCCGCAGAAAGCGTTTAAAATCCGCAAAAGTGCACCTTGCGGATGAAAGACCGCGCCCGAGAGCGCACCGCACAGCAGCAGACCGCAGCCGGCTCCGAGACAGAGTGCGGGCAGCTCGAAAATTCCGTGCGGTACGATCAGAGAGAGCACAGCCGCGAGGGAATATGTTTTGGACGAAGTCACGACGGCGCACACCGCTCCGATCAGAAGAAGATTGGAGGTAAGGAAAAGCCCCGAAAGAAATAAAAACGGCACGATTCCAAACCCGGCGGTCAAAAATGTTGCGAGGATGTTGTTTTGAAAAAGTCCCCATGCGCTCAGCTCTCCGGCGTCGTCGAACAGAACCTCTTTGGAGGAAAACAGCTCCGCCGTTTTTTGTGCGACAAGAGCCGACGCCTCCTGGTTAGAAACAAAAGTAAAATGCAGAAGAACACCGGCCAATATCGGAATTCCGATGGAGAGAACGGCCATAGCGAGCCAGAAGCGCCGTTTTTCCTTCAGAAAATCGAACAGCAGGCAGTATTCTTCTTTCAGTATGCGCAGCATAGACGGCTTCCTCCCGATACAGACAGCTTTCCCGCAGAGAAAAGAAAAATCACGTTGCTTCACCGTCGGCTTGCCTGCAGGCCTTTTCGATCACTGCGCGGATCTCGGCAAAGCGCGTGATGCCGATCTTTTTCTGCATCATGCCCAGGCCCATATTTGAGCCGCTCATTTGAAAGCGCGTTCCCTCTGTGTCCGCCTCGATCACAATCAGCACGGTCAGCGGATAGGTGACCCCCACATGAGAGGAATTCGGGAGGACGAAACCGTTATTGCGCTTTTTTGCGCCAAGGGGGAGCAGCGCCTTTTCCGTGCGGGAGAAGGCTTCCTCCGCAGGCAGGGGAACGGTAAACGTATCGGTAAAGAGCGACATGGCAAAAAACAACCTTTCTTCTTTTAAATTCCTTTGGAGTCGGAAAAAACGGCGGCCGGCGGTTTCTTTACATGCGGCCTCCGCACAAGAGAGACGGTTTTCGAAAAAATCTCACATGCGTTCTGCGTCTTTGCGCCGAAGCCGGGGGCTCCGGCATAAAGCGCGGCATCGACCGCATCCGCAAGACACAGAAGCTGTGCGGCGCTTTTAGAGTCACCCTGGGCGGAAAAGCCCCCGCTCAGCCGTGCCAAAAAGGAGCGCGGAGTATCGCCGGGCTTTTGGGAGAAACGGGAAAAACGGCACGCCCGCGAAAGCCGCAGATAAAGCCCCACCGAGTGGGTGCCGTGCAGCAGGACGGCGATGCGCAGGGAGAGCCGCTCCCAAAAGGCGGCGAGCGCCTGCCGGAGCGCCGCAAATAAAGGCGCGCGGCTGCGGGCCGGCGCACCGGGCGCCCGTACAGAGCGGACAGAGATCCGCCGTCTGCGCAGCCGCCATAAAAGCCACAGGCCCGCGCATACGGCGGCAAGAAGAACCGCCGCGATAAAAACGAGCGCTGCGTAGGGGTTCGCCTCGGCGAGAGTCTCTTCTTCGGGAAGAATTGTGTTAAAATCCGGCTGCATCGAGGGAGCCGTACCGGAGCGCACCGTCAAGTGTGAATCCAGCCAGATAAAAAACTGTTCGATGCATTTCCAGAGAAAACGGAGAAGCCTTCCCCCCGTCTGAAGAAGCGTCAGTAAAAGTTCTCCTGCCGGCTTTGCCGCGAAGGCAAGCAGCAGAGCCGATATGCCGAGCACCGCTCCGAGTGCCAAAATGAGAGCGGCCGCGCCGCCGGACCGGACAGAGCGTACGCCGCGCACTGAGCCTGCAAGCCGAAAATACAGCACCGCGGACAGTCCGGCGGCACAGGAGGACAGCAGCCACAGTATTTGTGAGGCATGCATTGTGCTCAGAGATCCGATCCAGATGTAGACGGCCAGACACACGACGTCATATTCCAGATGCATGCGGGAGGAGGAGAGAGTCGCGGGAGAAAACACGAGACGGCAGCCGCGCGTCAAAAGATACAGCAGGGCACAGCCGAGAAGAAACAGGGCATTGCCGTCCGGCAGCAGATCTGTCAGCGCAAAGGCGGCCAACAGTCCGCAAAAAAGCAGACCGTTTGCCAGAAGAAGCTGCCAAAGCTCGCGCTCTTTTTGCAGAAGAAAGCGGTTTATCCCATAGGAAAGAGCCGACGCGGCAAGAAGTCCGGCGGGAGGCACAGACCACGGCGGAGCGCCGAAAGCGCCCAGAATCTCAAAGAAAAGAATACATACAACCGTTGAGGAGTACAGAGAAACGAGGCTGGGATAGGTGCGGGGACCGGTCATGCTTTTTCCCCCTTTCTCAGGCGGGAGAGGGGAACCACCTCAAATGCGCCGAGTGCGCCGTGCGCGCGGGAATCGGGCTCTTCGGCGGTCAGAATCGTCGTGGCGGACGGATCGAGACGGGAGAGAAGCGTGCGCCCCGCAAGGGAAGAAAGATCATATGCAGCGTAATAAAAACGACCGATCTGATGCGCCTTGGAAAAAAGATCCTGCACATCAAAAACAGGCGGAGCGACGCGGTCTTTGGAGGGGTTGTCCAGATCGGTGATCGGGCGCAGCGGGCAGAGGCGGCAGGATGCCAGCGCGAACAAAAGCTCTTCCGTATCCGCGCCCATGTGAGCGAAAAGATTGCGGGCGGGCATCTCTCCGCTTTGGCTTACGGAGAGACCGCAGGCAATATGTGCCGCGTTGAGAGAGATCATTACCGACCCGAGAACCGAGAGTGTTTCCTCCAGCTCGGCGGCATGAGGAATAAATCCGTTAAACGACTCGGAGTCGAGAATAAAATGCGCCGACTTCGGCAGAATGGTTTCGTACCGATTGACCGAGAGAGGCTGCTGCCGGGCCGCAAGACGCCAGTTGATGCGCCGTACGGAATCCGACGGCTGATAGGGGCGCGTGGCGCGGATGACGGTGGGGTCCTCCGCATATCCCTGTGCGCCGCTCTGCGCGTCCCATTGATTTCGCAGAAAGAGGCGGATCTGTACCGGCACAACCGCGGGATAGACGGCGAGAGTTCGGCATTGCTCCCGGGGAAGAGAAAATTCCTTCGGCAGCAGGCCCAGACCGTCTCCCGTGCGGAGCACGACGGTTTCCCGGTAGATGCCGCGGCGAAGCGCTGTCCAAGGCTCGTCCCATCGGAGGGTCTGCCGCCAGAGAATCATGGAAAAGCGGCGCTTGACCTCCTGAGCGGGAACAAATGCGCCTTCGGTTTCCAGCACGGCGTCCTTCGGCGCGGCGGGCGGGTTTTCCGGAAGAAGATGCGCCGTTTCAAGCCACACGAGGGGAAGCAGCTTGCCGTTGACGACCGAGTAGGAGAGCACCGTTTCCTGCCCGGGAAAAAGACGATCTTCCCGTATAGAAAGAGAAAGAGACAGCCCCCTTGCGGCAAGACGCGCCCAGACATGCGCGAGAACGCCGAACACGAAGAAAAACAGCAGAAGCCCGGCGAAGGGCGTCAGCCCGAACGCGGCGGCAAGGATGCCGGCGGCGGCCTCTCCCGCAAGAGTCCACGGATGAATGAGCAGGCTGGCTTCGCCAGCGGACACGGCTTCAGCGCGCATGCAGGGTTCCTCCGTCCGCCGCGGGAACAGGGATTTTATAAAGAATGTCGCGGAGAATGCTCTCTGCGGTGACGCCGGAAAAGCGGGCGTCCGCGCCAAGTGTCAGCCGGTGCGCGAGCACCGGTATGGCGAGCGTTTGAATGTCGTCCGGCGTGACGAAGGAACGCCCCTCCATCGCAGCAAAGACCTTGGCGGCTTTATACAGTCCGCGGGAGGCGCGGGGGCTTGCACCGGTCAGCAGGCGGCTGCTTTCGCGGGTAGCGGCGACGAGCGTGACGATATATTCGGCGACGGCGTCCGAAACAAAAACGCCGTGTGCTTCACGCTGCAGGGCGGCCAGTTCTTCGGCGCCGGTCACAGGCTGCACAGCGCTGAGAGGAATCTCGTCACCGAGCATGCGAAGCATCCGCTGTTCTTCCTCCAGAGAAGGATAGCCGATCGAAAGCTGCATCAGAAAACGGTCCATCTGAGCGGCGGGCAGGGGAAAGGTGCTCTCGGATTCGACAGGATTTTGTGTCGCCAGCACGAGAAAGGGCCGCGGCAGGGCGAAGGTTTCGCGGTCGATGGAAACCTGCCGTTCCTCCATCGCCTCGAGCAGAGCGGATTGTGTGCGGGGGATGGCGCGGTTGATCTCGTCGGCCAGCAGCAAGTTGGTCATCACGGGACCCTGACGCAGTTCAAAATCGCCCGTTTTCTGATTGTAGATCTGCATGCCGAGAATGTCGCTCGGCAGCAGATCCGGCACAAACTGAATGCGCCCCGCCCGGCAGCCGAGCGCGCGCGACAGCGCTTTGACGATGGTGGTTTTTCCGACGCCGGGCAGATCGTTGAGCAGAACGTGCCCGTCGGCGAGGACGGCGGTCAGAATGAGGCGAAGTTTTTCGTGCTTGCCGATCACGATGCGCTCCGTTTCGCGCAGAACGGCCTCGGAAACCTCACGAATGGTACGCGGCATGGATTTTAACTTCCTTTCAAAGTATTTAAAATAAAACGGAAGACCGCGGATTCTGCGGCAAAGCGTTTTATACGATCGGATGAAACATGATTGACCGCCCGAACGGGG
>CAKQGD010000009.1 GCA_934232845.1 uncultured Oscillospiraceae bacterium | reverse complement strand
TAAGAGGGCAGTTTGGCTTGACGGCTCGGAATTCTTGCAAGCGGATCATATGTGAATTTTCTGCAGAAATCGCTGGGAAGCATCACACCCCGCTTTTCACAGAGGACGGATTGTCCGTCGCGGGTCGGAGTGCCGTGTTCACAGTAGGCGCAGGAGGGCTCGATTTGAGAGCCGAATAATTTCCGTCTGAGCATTTTGGGTCACCTCATGTTCATTTTAACACACTCCTTTTTAAAAATCGAGATGATCCCGACCGGAAAGATTTGAGAGCGTCAAAAATATCATTCCGCACAGGCATACGGCGCCCAGCAGACGGTTCGGAGCGGAGGCTGCAACAGGTACGGCGGCTTGAGAAATCGCCGGAAGCGCCTGCCGAAAGATCCGAAGCATCAAAAAAGTGATGCCGCCGGAAAGCATTCCGCAGCAGATGCGCGCCGCGAAGAAACCGCGAAGCGGAATTTCAGCGCCGGCAGCGGCGGCCGTTACCTGAAGGCAGACGCTGATTCCTCCGAATGCAAGCAGAAACGAAGCGAGTAGAATCCCGGCGTTTCCCGGAATTTCGGCGGCCGCAAGACAGCCGTTCGTTACTTCAAAAATACACGAAAAAACAGATCCCCCGTCTTTTGGAAACAGCAGGGAGGAGACAACCGCACAGAGTACGACATAGGCGCAGATTGACAGCATTCCGCTGCTTGCCTGAGATACCGCCTGCACCAACGCCTGCGTAAAGGAGAGAGGCATCCGTCTCGGGGAGCTGATTCTGACGGGATGTATTCGGCACAGAAAAGCGCCAAGCAGAAGAGAGGAAAGCAGCTGTGACGTCAAAAGGATAACGCCGATTCTCATGGAACCGAACATTTTTTCTCCTACCGCCAGAATTACAAACGCAGGGCCGGGACTGACGCAGAAGCCGAGCAGCACAGAAGCGTCTTCACGGCGCAGATTTCCTTCCTCCACAAGAGAAGCCAGAAGGCGGGAGCCGGTGGGATAGCCGCCCGTCAGAGAACACAGAATCGTCTGACCCAAGGCGGCGGGCAGATGCAGCAGGTATTTTGTCACCGGCGTCAGCAGAATTGAAAAAGCCTCTCCGGCGCCGCAAAGGGATAAAAACAGCGAAATGCAGAGAAAAGGAAACAAAGACGGCATTAATGTATCCACGCAGAGGCATAGACTACTGTGTACCGCGGAAGAAACCTCGCTGGGACAAATAAACATTCCAATCATCAAATAAGCGCATACAGCAGTTAAAAAGATTTTCTTCAAGGCTGTTCCCCCCGTCCGACGACAGTCTATGCCGGAAAGGGGCTTTTGTATCCCGGCATCAGAACAAAGACGCGGGCATATTTCTTTGTAAGAGAGGAGGCGCGAGCAGAATGCAAAAACAAAAGCTCAGAAGAGCCGCCGAAATGCTGGCGGAAGTATTGGAACTGCCGGAGTCCTCCGTCAGCGGAGGGCTACAGCTCGAATGCAGCGCCAATCGAGAGGTTGTCGCGGACGGCTGCACCGGGGTACTGGAATACACGGACAGTGTCATTCGTCTCTCCGCCCGGGATATGTCCCTGCGGTTTTCAGGGGAGGGGCTTTCCATCGGCGCAATGGAAAAAGGAAGTCTGGTGGTAAAGGGAGAGATCCGTTCCATCGAATTTCTGCCTGTGAGGTGAAAAGATGCTTCTGATTCGTCTGCTTCGTTTTTTGCGCGGAACGGTAACGTTCCTTATTACCGGAGCATTTCCGGAAAAGCTGCTCAACCGCTGTGCCCGCGAACGAATTCCTGTTTGGGACGCCTCTCCTACGCGGGGAGGATGCAAAGCGAGCGCCTATGCGCGTTCTTATCGCCGAATCAGCCGCCTTGCCCGCAGAGATCAAAATAAAACGCGGCTGCTCACGAAAAAAGGCATGCCTTTTTTCTGCCGCCGAATGCGAAGAAGATGGGGGCTTCCTATCGGCGCTGCGGCCGCCGGTATTCTTTTATGGTATCTGACGGGTCATATTTGGATTATCACAGTATCCGGCTGTCAGAGCATTCCACAGGAAAAAATCTATGACATGCTGTCGGAATGCGGCGTCACGGTAGGCGTCACAGCAAAGAGCATTGATCCAAAACGCGTGGAACGAAACCTGCTTCTTATGGATGACCGGCTGTCGTGGACCGCTGTGAATCTAAACGGATCAATAGCGGAAATCGTTGTCAGTGAGTGTATAGAGCCGCCTCAGATCATGGACCCTTCTGACCGATATGCAAATGTAGTGGCCGCACAGGATGGTCAGATCCGCGTTTTAGAGCCGTATACCGGGCAGGCGCTTCTTCATGTGGGGGATACGGTATCCGCGGGAGACGTCATTGTCAGCGGTGTGACCGACGATCAATACGGCAATACCCGGCTGAAATATGCCCGTGCCAAGGTGATTGCGGACGTTTACGAGAAAAGCACCGTATGCGTACCCTTTTCGGAAACAGTAATCCAAGAGAGTATGACCCCCGTCACGGGAAGGGAGCTGTGGGTATTCGGAAAAAGACTTCTGCCTGCGCAGGAGGAAAATTTTGCACAGGACCCTATCAGGGTTGAAACAAAAACGACAGGAATTCTGTTTCCTTTTCTTTTAGTGCGGGAAAATTCCTTTTTTCTTCCCGAAGAAACCGCAGTAAATCGAAATGCTTTTGAAGCGAAAGAAGAAGCGATGCGCCGCCTTCGTGCTTGGCAGGAGGAAAACGGTGTGATACAAATTCTTCAGGAAGAGTTTACCGTGGAGCAAACAGAAGATATGCTGATTCTTCATGCCGTTGTTTATGCACAAAAGGATATTGCACGCATCGTGGAATTTTCCGCGGCACAGGCGACAAACCGGTAAAAACGTGTTATAATAACCACATCACAGATAAAATCCGGCAATGAGAAAGAATACGCGGCAGGTGTATTTTCTTTTCTCTGCCCACGAAATAACGGCGTCCGCTTCTATAAAGTGATTGGCGGCTGCTGGATTTTGATAATTTTCTTTCTTTTTGAAAGGCGATGTAAAAATGACGGAACAGCTGATCAATGCAGAACGAATGGAGCATACGCTCGCCCTTTTCGGCAGCTTTGACTCGAATGTGCGTCTGATCGAGGAGGAATGCGGCGTTTCCATCGTGCTGCGCGGTACGGATATTAAGATCTCCGGGGAAGCCGAAGCCGTTTCCCGCGCAGTGCGCATTGTGGAAAGCTTGATTCGTCTGATCAATACCGGAGAGACGCTCAACGAACAGAATATTCGTTATGTGATAAATCTTGTCCACGACGGAATGGAGGACGAGGTTTCCCGTCTTGCCGAAGACGTGGTCTGCATCACGGCGAAAGGACGGCCGCTCAAGGCAAAAACGATCGGACAGAAAAAATATCTCGACGCAATTCGCCAAAATACCATCACCTTTGGCGTGGGTCCCGCCGGAACGGGAAAAACATATCTTGCGGTGGCGGTGGCGGTGCGGGCCTTTCGAGCGCATGAGATCAACCGCATTGTGCTGACGCGCCCCGCCGTCGAAGCGGGAGAAAAGCTCGGATTTCTGCCGGGTGACCTGCAGAATAAGGTAGACCCGTATCTGCGTCCGCTGTATGACGCCCTATTCGATATGCTGGGTGCGGAGAATTACCAGCGCTATGTAGAACGCGGAAACATCGAAGTAGCGCCGCTTGCGTATATGCGCGGCCGTACGCTTGACGACTCTTTTATTATTCTCGATGAAGCGCAGAATACAACCCCCGAGCAGATGAAAATGCTTTTGACGCGCCTTGGACAGAATTCAAAAGCCGTCATTACGGGAGATGTAACGCAAATCGACCTGCAGGATAAAAAATCCGGCTTGATTGAGGCGGTAAAAATTCTTAAGGATATCAAAGGAATTGAAACCGTTATTCTAACCGAAAAGGACGTAGTGAGGCATCACTTGATTCAAGAGATTATCCGTGCCTACGAATCATATTACGCCCATAAAAATGAACCGGACGTGCAGAATCGCACCGGCAGAAGGAGCACACAGAAATGGCATCCGTGACTATATCATTTTTAAACCGTCAGAAAAAGGAATCTATTCCCGCCGGAACGCGGCCGCTGATTCGCAGATGCTGTGCAGCGGTACTTCGGTATGAAAAGATTTCTTTTCCCGCCGAAATCAGCGTCAGTTTTGTCGATAATGAGCAGATTCGTGAACTGAACCGCGACTATCGCGGCAAGGATGCCGCGACGGATGTGCTTTCTTTTCCTCTCGGAGAGGACGGTGTCTACGATAAAAATGAAGAAACCGGTGCTTATCTGCTCGGCGATGTCGTCATCTCGGTTGAGCGTGCAAAAGAACAGGCATCTTTGTATGGGCACTCTCTGGAAAGAGAACTGGGCTGGCTGACGGTCCATTCCTTGCTTCACCTTCTTGGGTATGACCACGAAACCGGTGAGGAGGACGCGCATGATATGCGCCGGAGGGAAGAACAGATTCTTGTTTCATTGGGACTTACACGGGAAGAAAAGAAAGACTGAAAGCGCTTTTCGGCGCCGGGCCACAACAGACGGAAGGTTTTATTTCTTTTATTTCAGAAAGGAGCGAACACCATGCTGCTGGAACAGTTTGATCACGGCGGCGCCGTGCTGAACCCCTGTGATCTTGTAAAACCGGTAAAGAATTTTCCCAAGCTTTGCATCGGCTCTTTTTCTCAAAAAATTACCGAAAAGCTTCTTGAGAGACAGGACGTCAAAAAGATTGCCGCTTTAACACCTTCTTTTGGAGAAAATCCGATTTTTCAGACGGTTTATAAGGGGACACCGATTGCTTTTTATACATCGTTTCCGGGAGCGGCCGCCTGTATCTGCGGTATGGAGGATGTCTTTGCCATGGGTGCGGAGGTTTTTCTGTTTCTCGGTTCCTGCGGCGTTTTAGATCGAAGCCTGCAGCCGGGCAGTATTCTGATTCCGCAGACCGCCGTTCGCGACGAGGGGACAAGCTATCACTATCAGGAGGCATCGGACGAGATCGATCTGGATTCGATCAGCGTCGAGACAATAGAGCTTTGTGCGCGGCATATGGAAATTCCCTGTGCGCGAGTAAAAACGTGGACGACCGATGCTCTTTATCGGGAGACAAGGACGAAGGTGGAGCGCCGGAAGGCGCAGGGCTGCCGAACCGTTGACATGGAATGCTCTGCTCTTGCCGCGGCTTCTCGTTTCAGAGGGGCAGTTTTCGGTGAATTCTTTTACGCGGCGGATAATCTTGACGCCGTGCTGTGGGAAGAACGGGGCCTGCGCGGTCATGGCGCATCCAAGGCGGAGGCCTATGCTGCGCTCGCATTGGAAAGCGTCTGGAAAATTGCGCAGCGCCGCATAAAACAGGAGTGAAATCTATGACAAAGAATCTTTTTATATCGATTGTGGGGCGCCCTAATGTAGGAAAGTCCTCTCTGATGAACCGCATTTTGGGAGAAAAGATCGCGATTGTTTCCGATAAGCCGCAGACGACGCGCACCCGGATCACAGGCGTTTTAACCCGCGGTGAAACACAATATGTGCTGATCGATACGCCCGGAATGCATAAGCCCCGCTCCAAGCTGGGCAGTTATATGGTCAAACAGGCGGGAGAATCCGTTGCCGATGTAGACGCCGTCCTTTTCGTAACGGAGTGGGCGGGGCATTTTACGGCGACGGAAAAGGAAATGATTCAAAATCTTTCCAAAAATGATGCTCCGGTTCTTCTCGTAATCAACAAAATTGACGTGCTGGAAAACAAAGAGCTTCTGCTGCATAAAATCGCAGAAGCAAATGAGCTGATGCCCTTCTCGGCGGTCGTCCCTCTTTCCGCTCTGACGGGGGACGGGGTGGAGCTGCTTTTTTCCGAGCTTGCACCTTTTGCGTCGGAGGGACCGCACTTCTTCCCGGACGATGCCCTGACCGATCAGCCGGAACGAGCCATTGCCGCCGAGATGATCCGCGAAAAAATTTTGCTTCATATGCGCGATGAGATTCCTCACGGAACGGCTGTCTTGATCGAAAAAATGCACGAGCGGGAGGACGGCTCGATTTTGGATATCGACGCCTCCATTGTCTGCGAACGCGAAAGCCACAAGGGCATGATTATCGGAAAAAAGGGCTCCATGTTGAAAACGATTCTTTCCGAAGCAAGGCAGGACATGGAGAGATTTCTTGACTGCCGCGTCAATCTTCAGTGCTGGGTAAAGGTACGCGAGGGATGGAGAGACAGCGACACGCAGCTGAAAAATTTTGGATTTACCCGTGATTAAAAGCGATTCTTTGTGAACGTGATATTCTCAAATGCACAGCGAAAAATTTCCCACTGATAATCGGCGGCGCTTTCGGAAAGCCTTTCTTAGTGAGAGGTGAACAGAATATGGGCTGGATCGATTCTTGGAATCATTTTTTACAGACCGGCGCGGTCGGAGATTATCTTTCTTATCGGGAGTCGCGCAGTCAGCAGGAGGCAGGCCGGAATGCAGATCACAACGACAGGAATCGTGATACGGGCGAAATCCATGGGTGACGACCGGCTGGTTACTCTTCTGACGCCGGACTTTGGCGTTCTTTCCGCAGTTGCCCGTGGAGCGAATTCGCCGCGCGGCAGACTGACAAGTGCAACCGAACAATTTTGTTATTCGCGTTTTGTGCTGTTTCGTTACAGAGACCGCGTTACGATTGATTCCGCAGAGGAGCAAGTCTCTTTTTTTGAACTGCGCCGCAGTCTGGAGAAGCTTGCCCTTGCGTCCTATTTTGCGGAGCTTTGCTGTGAGCTCGCCCCTAAGGAGGAACCTGCCGGAGAATATCTCCGCCTGATTTTAAACGCTCTGCATCTGATGCTTCGCAGCGAAAAGTCCCTGCCTCTTCTGAAGGCAATTTTTGAGCTTCGTCTTTTAACGATGGCAGGGTTTATGCCGGATCTGACGGGCTGCGCAGCGTGCGGAGACTTTTCTTCCAAAGAGATGCTGTTTTCAATTGAATCCGGCAGGCTCTTCTGTGAAAAATGCTGTCCGCGAACAGAGGCGGCGTCACAGGTTCCGGAGGGCGTGCTTGCCGCGATGCGGCATATTCTTTACAGCAAATTTGAACAGCTTTTTTCCTTTACACTTTCAGAAGAGGGGACTCGTATCCTTGCAGGCTTCTGCGAGAGGTATCTGAAATATCAGGTACAGCGTACATATCCCTCGCTTGATTTTTACCATGCGGTCGCGGCAAAGCCCGCACCGCCCAAACAAACGGAGGGGACTCCATGATACAAGCAAGACATCAAAAAACCTTGGAGCTCGACCGCGTCCTTGCACAGCTTGCGGCCTGCGCATCCTGTGAAGACAGCCATGCGCTTGCGCTTGCCGTTCAGCCGGAAACAAGCTATTCAAAAGCTGTACAGCTATTAAGCTTTACAGCATCTGCTTATACGCTTTCCGTGCGGTATGGTTATCCAAATCTGATCCGAATGGCAAACTGTTCGGGAGCACTGCGCCGCGCCGCGCTGGGCAGCTCCCTGACGCTGCGTGAGTTATTGGATATTTCCGCGGTTTTGCGCAATCAGCGCACACTGCGGCAGTGGAGAGAGCAGTCAAAAGCCGAGCCGTGTGCGCTTGATGAGCTTTTTGAGTGTCTCTACCGCAACAAAGAAATTGAAGATAGGCTCAACAGCGCGATTTTATCTGAAGAAGAACTCGATGACAAAGCGTCTCCCGCGCTTTCTGACATCCGGCGAAAGATCCGCGCCGCAGGTCAGCGGGTGCGCAGCCAGCTTGACGGTATGATCCGCTCGCCTTCTTATCAGAAATACCTGCAGGACGCCATCGTCACGATGCGTGCGGGGCGTTTTGTTGTGCCTGTCAAGGCGGAATTTCGTTCCGAGGTAAAGGGCCTTGTACATGATATGTCCTCAAGCGGCGCAACGGTGTTTGTTGAACCGATGAGTGTTGTGGAACTGAATAATGAGATCCGCGTTCTGGAAAACAAGGAAAAAGCCGAGATTGACCGTATTCTTGCTGAGCTTTCCGCATTGGTGGGCAGTTTCGCGCAGGAGATTACCTCCGGCTACAGCGCAGCGATAGAGCTGGATTTGTATTTCGCAAAATCGCGTCTGGCTGATAAAATGCGTGCCAGCGTACCGCACCTCACAGACAGCGGAGAGACGATTCTCCGCCGTGCCCGTCATCCTTTGATTCCTATGGAAAAGGCTGTTCCGATCAATATTTCTCTGGGAAAGGATTACGACACGCTGGTGATTACAGGCCCCAATACGGGCGGAAAAACCGTCGCTGTTAAGACGCTTGGCCTGCTGACGCTGATGGCGCAGTGCGGTCTGATGATTCCGGCGTCGGAGGGCAGCTCCGTTCATGTGTATGAACAGGTTTTCGCGGATATTGGTGACGAACAGTCCATAGAGCAGAGTCTGTCCACCTTCTCCGCTCATATGACAAATATCATCCGCATAGTCAACGAAGCGGATAAAGGCTCTCTTGCTCTGTTTGACGAGCTTTGCTCCGGCACGGATCCGGTCGAGGGCGCTGCGCTCGCCGTATCCATTCTGGAGACACTGCGCAAAAAAGGCGTTCGCATTGCGGCAACGACCCACTATGCCGAAATTAAAATGTACGCGCTTGAGACAAACGGCGTGGAGAACGCCAGCTGTGAATTTGACGTAACAACGCTTCGTCCCACTTACCGCCTGCTGACGGGAATTCCCGGGCGCTCCAACGCTTTTTTAATCAGTGAACGCCTTGGCCTTGCTTCCTCTGTAATTGAGGAAGCGAAAGAATATGTTTCGAACGAGAATACACGGTTTGAGGATGTGGTGTCCGAGCTGGAGCGCACACGGCAGAGTTTGGAGCAGGAGAGGGAAGAAGCCAAAAAACTTCGTTTGGAAGCGGAAAAAATCCGTGCCGAATCAAAGGCAAGGCTGGAATCCATCGAGCAAGAAGCGGAAAAAGAACTTTCCCGTGCAAAACAGCAGGCAAAGCGCATGATTGAGGAAACAAGACTTCATGCGGAGATTCTTTTTGAAGAGTTGGAGGCGGTAAAAAAGGAAAGAAACGCAGACCGCTTCAACGAGCTTTTAGCGCGTTCCAAACAAGATTATCGTTCTTCGATGCGGGAAATTGAGGCACTTGCAGATCCTGTTGCGGTGCGTCAGAAGATGGAATATACGCTGCCGCGTCCACTGGAAAAAGGGGATATCGTCTATATCCGTACGCTTGGCAAAGAGGGGCTTGTTCTGAAAAAGCCGGAAGGACAGACCGTTCTTGTGCAGGCGGGTCTTCTGAAAACAAGCGTTCCGATTTCCGAGGTGGAGCTGGGGGAAAAGAAAAAGGCGCAAAAAAAGCCGCAGGGCCGTGTTACTATGACAGGAGTCGCTTCCAAGGCGCAGCGCAGTGCCAAAACAGAGATCGATCTGCGCGGGCAGGACTCTGAACAGGCGATTCTTGAATTGGATGCGTTTCTCGACAGCGCCGTTCTAAGCGGCGTTCCGTCAGTCCGCATCATTCACGGAAAAGGAACAGGCGTTCTGCGTGCCGCCGTCGCACAGCGCTTAAAACGAAACAAAGCGGTGAAGTCTTTTCGTCTCGGCCGCTACGGCGAGGGAGAGGACGGCGTTACAATTGCCGAGCTGCAGTAAAGCGCAGTCCGAAAGGGCTTCTTTTCAAACAGACGAATTCGAAAATAATTTGATAGAATCACGCTTTTCACACAACATATCGGAAGTTTCTCTTGACTTTTTTCGCGTTGTTGTGTATTGTTGAAAAGGAATTTCATATTGTAGCTTTGTATTTTTCAGGTGCCCGCTGCAAAGCGGGTGAAAAGGGAATCCAGTGAAAATCTGGAACGATGCCGTCACTGTGCATGGAAAGCTGCGGCAATATGCCACTGGAGCAATCTGGGAAGGCTGCCGGAGCATTGATCCAAAGTCAGGAGACCTGCCTGAAAAACCCAAATTTTAAATTTGCGAGTCACAAATTTATGATGGATCCAGCGCAAAATATGCCCTCTTTTCTGATAGAGGATTTTTTCAGCACTGTGAAATCAATAGATTCGCATTGCTACAAGGAAAATCCGAAATTCAGGAAAGGGGCTTTTCTTATGAAAAAGACATTATGTACTCTTATGGCGGCAGCCGTGCTGACAGCGGCGCTGCTTGGCTGCCAAAATGCCAATACTCCTGTTTCGTCAGAAAAACAGGACCCGGCAGAACCCGTTACGGATCAGGCTGCGGCCGATGAGGTTTCGGCTCTGATTGATGCGATCTATGTGCAGAAACGCACAGAGGACACCGATGCACAGTGCGCTGCGGCAAAAGCCGCATGGGACGCTTTGACCGATGCTCAAAAAGAGCTGGTCGAGGATCCCGACTATTTTGGCAGGGATACCGGAGACGCCGCTCTTGATGACCCCCGCAATCAGGACCAAATCGGGGAAAATGAAATTCTCGTCGTAAGCTTCGGTACGTCGTTCAACGACAGCCGTGCCGCCGATATCAAGGGGATTGAAGACGCCATTCAGGAGGCAAATCCGGATTGGTCCGTCAGAAGAGCCTTTACCGCTCAAATCATCATCAACCATGTGCAGGCTCGCGACGGTGAGTTTATCGATAATGTGGATCAGGCGCTGCAGCGCGCGGTTGAGAATGGCGTAAAAAATCTGGTGGTTCAGCCTACCCATCTGATGCACGGCGCCGAATATGATGAACTGATGGACTCGCTCTCACAGTATGAGGACAAGTTTGAATCCGTACGCGTGGCAGAGCCTTTGCTCGGAGAAGTAGGGAATGACGCCGCAGTGATCAATGCGGACAAAGCCGTTGTCGCCGAAGCCGTGACGGCCGAGGCTGTCGCAGACGCGGGGTACGATACTTTGGATTCTGCCGCCGCAGACGGAGTCGCCTTTGTTTTCCTTGGCCACGGCACCTCTCACGCCGCCAAAATCAGCTATACGCAGATGCAGGCGCAGATGGATGCCCTCGGTTACAAAAATGTTTTTATCGGTACCGTGGAAGGGGAACCGGAAGAAACTGCCTGTGAAGCGGTTATCGAAGCCGTCAAGGAAGCAGGCTATCAAAAAGTTGTCCTGCGCCCGTTGATGGTCGTCGCAGGTGACCATGCCAATAATGACATGGCAAGCGATGAGGAAGACTCGTGGAAGAGCATGTTTGCAGCCTCCGGCGCTTTTGAAAGTGTCGATTGCCAGATTGAAGGTTTGGGCCGTATTCAAGCGATCAAAGAACTTTACGCTGCACACACTGCAGCGGTGATGTCTCCCGCGCTTGAAAACGGCACTTATACTGCGGATTTTGATACGGACAGCGGTATGTTTCATGTGAACGAAGCGTTGGACGGCAAGGGCACTCTCACTGTAAAAGACGGACAAATGACGATTCATGTTTCTTTGGCATCCAAAGGAATTCTGAATCTGTTCCCCGGATTGGCGTCGGATGCGCAGACAGAAGGTGCTGCTCCCCTTCAGCCCACTGTGGATACCGTTACATATCAAGACGGTACGACCGAAGAAGTATACGGCTTTGATATTCCGGTACCCTATCTTGAAAAAGAGTTTTATCTTGCTTTGATTGGCAAGAAAGGCGTTTGGTATGACCATAAGGTTTCTGTGAGCGGGGCCGTTCCCGTGGTATAACTTTCTAAAAATTAAGCAGCAGCTTTTAGAAATATTGCCAGGCAATTGCCTGGCAATATTTCTAATTGACTTATCAAGAAAAATTTTAAACATGGCGGGAGAGAACAGATGAAAAAAATATGCGTCTTGATATCCTCTTTGGTATTGCTGTGCCTTGCATTATCCGGATGCGGCGGTAAAATAGAGGAAAACGGCCTCTACCGTATCGATGTTGCGCTGTCCGGAGGAAGCGGCCGGGCAAGCGTAGAATCACCTGCTCTTTTGCAGGTAGACGGAGAAACCATGACTGCCACGATCGTATGGGGAAGCCCATACTACGAATACATGCTGGTTGATGATGTACGCTGCGAGCCTATTCAGACAGAAGGAAATTCGACTTTTGTGATTCCCGTCGTTCTCGACACGGATATGAAGGTCAGCGCATGTACCATCGCCATGAGTGAACCGCATGTGATTGAATATACACTGCACTTCGATAGTGCCACCGCAGAAGAGGCATAAACTATGAGACGATATTTCCCATTGCTTTTTGCGATTTTAATTTTTGCATCTTTTCTTTGCGGATGTGCACAGCAGGAAACGCCGGCCGGGCTTGGAAACGGATGGGAGCCTGAATCCAGCATGCAGCTCGACTATGCCTCTGAGTTTACAGTCGATTATTACGCAGGCGGATATAAACTGATTACCTTGGGCGACGGCAGTCGTTTTCTGGTGATCCCAGAAAATGCCTCTCTTCCGAAAGGCGTCGCGAAGGATATTATTCCTTTGTATCAGCCGGTGGAAAATATCTATCTCGCGGCAACGGCCACAATGTGTCTGTTTGACGCATTGGACCGTCTGGATACGATTCGGCTTTCCAGCGTCCGGGAGGACGCATGGCACATAGAAAACGCAAAAGCCGCGATGCATGACGGAAAGATTCTCTTTGCAGGAAAATACAGCGAGCCGGATTATGAAATGATTCTGCACCATGCATGCCCTCTGGCGATCGAGTCTACAATGATCGGACATGCCTCCGAGGTAAAAGAGAAGCTGGAAGAGCTGGGAGTCGCCGTTCTTATGGACCAGTCAAGCAATGAAAATCATCCGCTTGGCCGTACGGAGTGGATCAAGCTTTATGGTGCGATTCTCAACGAGGAAGAAAAAGCGGAAAAACTTTTTGCAGAACAGAAGCAGTATCTGAACGGCGCCAATATGCAGGATACAGGCTCTACGGTTGCTTTCTTTTATATCAGCTCCTCCGGCTATGTGGTTGCACATAAAACCGGCGATTATATTACGAAAATGATTGATTTAGCCGGCGGCACATATGTGTTTGATGAATTGGGAGATCCGGAAAAAAGAACATCGACCGTTACAATGGAGATGGAGACTTTTTTCGCCGCCGCAAAAGAGGCGGATTATATTATCTATAACAGCACAGTGGGCGGGGAAATCCAAACCATCGACGACCTGATTGCCCTCAATCCAATTTTATCCGGACTGAAGGCAGTGCAAACCGGGAATGTATGGTGCACCGGAAAAAATATGTATCAGGAAACGACGCAGCTTGGACAAATGATTCAAAGCTTTCATCTGATTTTTTCGGGGCAGGCGGACGATATGGATGAACTCCCGTTTCTGCATCGGCTGCACTGAAACCCTTATACAGCGCAAGCTTGTTTTATCGTGCATGAAGGAGAGAGGCGATTTTATGCCGCCTAAAATTGAACAACAAACGAAAAATCATTCGCTGCAATTCGGAAATACGCAAAGATTTCTTTTGGTGACGGGTTTGCTGCTCGCTTTGCTGGTATGCGGACTTTTCTTAAATGTGAATATCGGCTCGGTGTCCATTTCGCCGCGAGAGGTTTTTCATCTGATCGGAAACGGTCTTTCTTGTTATATTTCCGATTTGATGAGCGGCGGCTCATCAGAAACGCTTTTGCAGTTTATTCATTCTTCCACAGAGAGGCAGATTTTGTTCGGAATCCGCATTCCCCGCATGATTCTGGCTGCCGTGCTGGGAGGCGCGCTTTCCGTTTCCGGATATCTTTTGCAGGTATTTTTTCGCAATCCCATTGCGGGTCCCTTTGAATTGGGGATTTCTTCCGGCGCCAAAATGGTCGTCGGAGTGACGCTGATTTTTCTGGCGGACCGCATCGGCAATATCACGTCGATGACACTGGTAATCGCCGCTTTTCTCGGTTCTCTGCTGATCACCTGTATCGTGCTTATGTTTTCACAAAAGGTCAGCAACATGTCTATGCTGTTAGTCATCGGTATCATGGTAGGATATGTGTGCAGCGCGGTTACAGATTTTTGTGTTGCTTTTGCCGACGACCATAATATCGTCAACTTGACAAACTGGTCCATGGGTTCTTTTTCCGGTGCAAATTGGAGCCATGTAAAAACGGCTGCCGGCATCTGCTTGATTGGCCTGCTGGCCGCCTGTCTGCTTTCTAAGCCGATGACCGTATATGCGTTGGGCGAGGGCTATGCAAAGAGCATGGGAATCCATGTGAAATTATTCCGAGCCCTGTTGATCCTTCTTTCCAGCGTTCTTTCCGCCTGCGTCACCGCGTTTGCAGGCCCCATTTCATTTGTGGGGATCGCGGTTCCCCATCTCACGCGGGTCATGATGAAAACTTCTCGGCCGCTTTATATGATTCCCACCGTCTTTCTGTGCGGCGCGGTATTCTGCGTATTCTGTGACTTGATCGCCCGAACGGCGCTTGCGCCTACGGAGCTGAAAATCGGCACGGTAACTGCGGTGTTCGGCGCTCCGGTGGTAATCTATATGATGGTCAAGCGCAAGCGGCTTCAGGAGGATTGAGATGGAAGCATATTTCAGCGTAAGCGATCTCTCCGTCGGGTATGAGGGAGAAATTTTGATCCGTGATATCGGGTTTCAGATCGGCAAAGGCACGATTCTTACTCTGATTGGTCCCAACGGCGCGGGAAAATCTACCATTCTAAAAACGATCACACGTCATCTGGATGCTATCTGCGGCAGCGTTTGTATAGAAAGCAAAGAAATCGCCGAATGGTCCCCGAAAGAATTGGCTCAGCAAATTTCAGTGGTTTTGACCGAACGAATTCGCCCGGAGCTGGTCACCTGCGCGGAAGTAGTCGCCATGGGGCGCTATCCATATACAAATTTGTTTGGCAAACTGACACAGCAGGACATAGCCGCAGTAGAAGACGCGCTTCGCCGTGTACATGCCATAGAGTTGGCACAAAGAGATTTCTCCACGCTTTCGGACGGTCAGAGGCAGCGTGTTCTTTTGGCCAGAGCCATCTGCCAGGAACCCCATGTTCTTGTTCTGGACGAGCCCACCGCGTATCTGGATATCCGCCACAAAATAGAACTTCTGGATATTTTAAGAGAAATGGCAAGGGAAAAGCAAATCACAGTGATCATGTCTCTGCATGAAATTGACCTCGCGGCAAAGGTCTCTGATTATCTCATGTGTGTTAAGGGAGAAACCATTACAGCATTCGGCAGTCCTGAAGAAATTCTCAGCGATCTTTCTGTCGAAGAATTGTATGACATTGAAAAAGGTTCTTACAACGCCCTTTTCGGCAGCGTCGAACTGACGAAGCCCTCTGGAAAGCCTGAGCTTTTTGTGGTGGCCGGCGGAGGGTACGGCGTTATGTATTATCGTGCGCTTCAGAAAAAACGGATTCCCTTTGCGACCGGCGTTTTATTTGAAAACGACATAGACTTTCAGGTCGCACGTGCATTAAGCGATCATGTTGTGTCATCTCCGGCGTTTGACCGAATCACAGAACAGAAATATACTTCTGCGGCCGCGCTGCTCTCTGACTGTCAGGGAGTCATTGACGCGGGAACTCCCACAGGAGAATTTAATGAGACAAACCGCCGCCTTTTGTCCTTGGCGGCAAAACAGAGGATTCCGATTTTGACGCAACTTCCGTAAAGGAAAGGAGAGAGAAAAATGCGGCAGAAATCTCCACGCATCGTATTGGCAGGCACAAACAGCGGCTGCGGAAAAACCACAGTCGTCTGTGCTGTTTTGCAGGCGCTGAGTAACCGCGGGCTGAAGGTGGGAGCGTTTAAATGCGGTCCGGACTACATCGATCCGATGTTTCACAGCGAGATCATCGGCGCAAAGAGCAGAAACCTGGACAGCTTTTTCTTTGATGAAAATACGCTGCGCTGTCTGCTTGCCAAAAACAGCGGGGATTGCGATGTCAGTATAATCGAGGGAGTGATGGGCTTCTACGACGGCCTTTCTCTGACCGAAACAAAGGGAAGTACCTATGAAATCGCCCGGATGTCCAATACTCCTGTCGTATTGGTCGTAAACGCCAAAGGCGCGTCTCTCTCGGTTCTCGCCGTGATTCAGGGTTTTCTTACGCTGAAGCCTCAGAGCGGAATCTGCGGCGTAATTTTAAATCAGTGTTCCGCTATGGCATACAAATCGATCGCGGCATCTATTTTAGAGTATTTTTCGGGCGCGGTTTTGCCGCTGGGATATTTTCCTAAAATGACGGACTGCGCACTGGAAAGCCGCCATCTTGGCTTGGTCACGGCAGCGGAGGTCGAGAATCTCCGTCAAAAAATGCAGGCTTTGGCGGAGCAGGCTGAGAAAACCGTGGATCTTGACGGGCTTCTTTCCCTCGCATCCAAGGCCCCTGATCTCGATTATGAGCCGGTCCGCCTGAAAAAATTTGTAGAGCCTGTGCGAATTGCCGTGGCGAGAGACCGCGCGTTTTGCTTTTATTATGAGGATAGTCTCGATGCGCTGCGAGAGATGGGCGCCGAGCTTGTATCCTTTTCTCCTATGACGGATCAATCGCTTCCCAAAGGGATTCACGGCCTTTACCTCGGCGGAGGATATCCGGAACTTTACGCCGAACGCCTGAGCCGCAATCTTTCCATGCGCAGCGAAATTTTTCGTGCGCTACAGCGGGGGCTGCCGTGTATTGCGGAGTGCGGCGGATTTATGTATCTGACGCAGCAAATTGACGGGCATCCGATGGTCGGATTTTTAAAGGGAAACTGTTATGATACCGGCAAGCTGACCCGGTTCGGTTATATCACTCTTTGTGCAAAAAGGGATAACTTGCTTTGCAAAGCCGGAGAAGAGATTCGCGGGCACGAGTTTCATTACTGGGACTGTGATATTGTCGGAGAGGACTTTACTGCCCAAAAAGCCTCCGGCAGAACATGGGATTGTGTCGGCGCAAATGCGCGTCTGTATGCCGGATATCCGCATTTTCATTTCTATTCCAATCCCGCCTTTGCGGAGGGCTTTTATCAAACCTGTCTGAAGGAGAAACACAGCCATGATTGAAAACATAAAACCGATGGAAATTGAAAAAAGAAGCTTTGAAATCATTACAGAGCTGTTGGGTGACAAAATACTTGACCCGGAAAATGAACTTGTCATCAAGCGGGCGATTCACACCACCGCGGATTTTGATTACGCGGACAATTTAATTTTTTCCGAGCATGCCGTTCTGAAAGGAATAGAGGCGCTTCGGGCCGGCTGCGACATTGTGACCGATACCCAGATGGCAAAATCCGGCGTCAACAAGACCATTCTCGCTCGTCTGGGAGGAGAGGCGCACTGCTTCATGTCTGACCCGGATGTGGCGCAGGAAGCAAAGGAGAGAGGCGTGACCCGCGCAATCGTTTCCATGGAAAAAGCTGCCTCACTGAAAAAGCCATGCATCTTTGCGATTGGAAACGCGCCCACGGCGTTGGTGCGTCTGTATGAGCTTGCAGAGGCCGGAAAGCTTTCTCCCGCATTGATTATCGGCGTGCCGGTTGGCTTTGTCAATGTTGTGGAGAGCAAGGAGATGATCCTTGCTTCGTCCATTCCTCACATTGTGGCCCGTGGACGCAAAGGCGGCAGCAACGTCGCGGCGGCAATCTGCAACGCGCTGCTTTACCAGATCACACGGTGACAGAATGGAAGAATATATCGTAAAAAACGGAAAAAAACTCCGACTGGGTTATACGACCGGCTCCTGCGCGGCGGCAGCGGCAAAAGCGGCGGCATGGATGCTGCTGACCGGAAAGAGAAAAGATAAGATATCTCTTTTGACGCCTAAAGGAATTTCTCTGAATCTCGATGTACTGGATATTCGCATGGAGCAGAAAAGTGTGGCCTGCGCGATTGAAAAGGACGGCGGCGACGACCCCGATGTCACAAAGGGCGCTCATATCGTCGCTGAAGTATCCAAAAGCGAGGTTCCCGGCATCCGAATAGAAGGTGGGACAGGCGTCGGCCGTGTGACAAAACCCGGTCTGGATCAGCCGGTGGGAGAAGTGGCCATCAATTCCGTTCCGCGCAAAATGATTTTAGAAAACGTCGAAGAGGTGTGCCGCCTCGCTGATTATCGCGGCGGCCTGAATATTGTGATTTCCGTTCCAATCGGCGAAACGCTGGCGCGAAAGACCTTTAACCCGAGGCTTGGCATCGTCAACGGAATCTCCATTCTTGGTACAACCGGAATTGTGGAGCCCATGAGCGAACAGGCTTTGATCGATACCATTCGGGTGGAGCTTCGCCAGCGCAGAGAGACGAATCCTGATTATGTACTGCTGACGCCCGGTAATTACGGCGCAGATTTTATCCGTGCGGGCCTTTCGATTGACTCCGACACCGCGGTGCAGTCCTCAAACTTTATCGGAGAAACGATAGACTTCTGCCGGGATTTGGGCTTTCAGGGAGCCCTGCTGGTCGGTCACATCGGGAAACTGGTGAAATGCGCCGGGGGAATGCTGAACACCCATTCCAAATACGGCGACTGCCGGATGGAGATTCTTGCGGCGCATGCCGCAGCCTGCGGTTTGCCCGAAGGAGCTGTGAGGGAAATTCTGGACTGTGCAGCCTGTGACGCTGCCTTGAAGATTCTTCGCGAATATAAGCTGCAGGAGAAGGTGCTGTCGCGCGTGACCGAACGGGTTTGCTTTCATTTAAGGCAAAGAAGCGAGCCGATGGAAATTGCCGTTATGCTGTTTTCAAAAGAATATGGGCTTTTGTCTCGGTCGCAGAATGCCGACGCAATTCTGCAAAAAATTATGGAGGAATAAAAATGGTGCATTTTGTTGGTGCCGGAAGCGGTGCCGTGGATCTGATCACTGTGCGCGGCGCCCGTCTTTTGGGTGAGGCGGATGTCATTATCTACGCCGGCTCACTTGTAAATCCGGCCCTGCTTGACTATTCAAAACCCGGATGCGAAATACATAACAGTGCTGAAATGACGCTGGAGCAGGTCATCGACGTCATTTGCAAGGCCGAAGAGCAGGGGAAAACAACCGTACGTCTGCATACGGGGGATTCCAGCATTTACGGTGCGGTACGCGAACAATTCGACGAACTTGCAAAGAGAAACATAGAGTATGACGTCTGTCCGGGCGTAAGCTCTTTCTGCGGAGCGGCCTCTTCTCTGAAAACAGAATACACTCTGCCCGACGTAAGCCAGACCGTCATCATCACCCGTACGGCGGGCAAAACTCCTGTACCGGAGAGAGAATCGATCCGTGCGCTGGCAGCGCATCAGTCCACAATGGTTCTGTTTTTGAGCACTTCACTGACCGAACGGCTGCAAAGCGATCTTCTTGCAGGAGGATATCCGGCGGATACGCCGGCCGCCGTAGTCTATAAGGCAACCTGGCCGGAGGAAAAAATCTTTCGCTGCACGGTCGGTACCCTGCATCAAACCGTAAAGGAAAATGGATTGACGAAAACTTCGCTCATTATTGTAGGCGGATGCATGGGCGATCAATACCTGCGCTCTCTGCTGTATGATCCCGGATTTTCGACGGAGTTTAGAGAGGCATCTAAATGAAGGCGGCTGTTTTTGCCTACAGCAGACAAGGCTGTGCGACAGCACGAAAAATCTCTGAGAATTTCGCAGATGCACAGCTGTGCAGATTTGCCGCGGCCCGCCTGGAACAGACAGATTTTTCTCCTATTCCAAAGCCAAGCGGGGATTTCTATGCAAAACAGTTTTCACGGTGCGATGCGCTGATTTTTGTCGGATCCTGCGGCATTGCCGTGCGTCAAATCGCGCCTTACGTTCGAGACAAGCGCACGGACCCAGCCGTGCTTGTCGTAGATGAGTTGGGCACGTTTGTAATTTCGCTTCTTTCCGGACATATCGGCGGTGCAAACGCATTGGCGAAGCAGTTGGCGGAAACTCTGGGTGCGACGCCGGTTGTTACGACTGCGACCGACATCAACGGCAGGTTTTCCGTGGACGAATGGGCTGCGAAAAAAGGCTTTGTAATCGGGGATATCCGTACCGCAAAAGCGATTTCCGCCGCCATTTTAGAGGGAGATGTGCCGCTTTTCAGTGATTTTCCCGTTGTTTCTTCTTATCCTTTAGGAGTGGTACCCGGAGAGCGGGGACAGATCGGTATTTATATCGGGTATCGAAAAAAAGAGCCTTTTTCACAGACTTTGCAGATTATTCCGCCCGTGCTGCATCTCGGCATCGGCTGCCGAAGGGGAGTCTCGCAGGACGCGATTCGGCAAGCTGTATGGGATGTTTTGGAGGAAAATCAAATCGATAAGCGCGCGATTCGTTTTGCAGCTTCCATCGATCTAAAAGCGAACGAACCGGGACTGATTGAATTTGCCCGGGAAAACAACTGGACTTTTCAGTGCTACAGCGCAAATCAGCTGATGAAAGCCGAAGGAAATTTCAGCGCTTCTTCTTTTGTTCGATCTGTCACAGGAGTGGATACGGTATGTGAACGCGCCGCAATTCTGGGCGCAGACCGTCTGATTGTAAAGAAAACCGCAAAGAACGGCGTAACCGTCGCCCTTGCGGAAGAAAATTTGGAGGTGTCCTTTGTTGGGTAAGGTAATTGTAGTGGGGATCGGCCCCGGAAATTATGAAAATATGACCGTACGGGCGGATCGTGCTCTTCAGGCCTGCGATGTGATTATCGGATACCACGTTTATGTAGACTTGATTAAGGAGCGTTATCCCGACAAAGAGTGCAGGACAACTCCTATGACGAAGGAAACAGACCGCTGTCAAATGGCGCTGGATCTCGCAAAAAACGGCAAGACCGTCGCAATGGTCTGTTCCGGTGACAGCGGTGTTTACGGTATGGCGGCGCTGATTTACGAGCTGCGCGGAGACAGCGCTCTTCCGGAGGTTGAGGTGATTCCCGGATTGACCGCCGCCTGCAGCGGCGCTTCTCTGCTCGGCGCACCTTTGACGCACGATTTTGCGGTCATCAGTCTCAGTGACAGATTGACAAGCTGGGAAAAAATCGAGACACGCCTGACCGCAGCCGCGAGGGCCGATCTCTCCATTGTGCTTTACAATCCCGCCAGCCACGGCAGGCCCGATCATTTGCATCGAGCCTGCGATATTCTGCTGCGGGAGCTGCCCGGTGAGCGCGTCTGCGGTATCTGCCGCATGATCGGACGAAAAGGGGAGTCGATGACCGTTTTGACGCTGAACGAACTGCGGAATGCGGACGTGGATATGTTCTGCACCGTATTTATCGGAAACGAAACAACTAAAAAAATCGCAGGAAAAATGGTTACGCCGAGGGGATACCGTAATGTATAAGCTGTGTATCTTCGGAGGGACGACAGAGGGCAGAAAGCTTGCGGAATTTCTGTCGGGTCAGCCGGCGAAAACGACTGTATGCGTCGCTACCGACTACGGAAAATCCCTGCTTCACGATGATAAAAATTTCACCGTCTCCGCACAGCGTCTTTCTCCCGATGAGATCAAGATGCTTCTTCGGGAAAACGCCTTTGATATGGTAATCGACGCAACTCATCCCTATGCTGCCAGCGCAACGGAAAACATTGCCGCGGCCTGCCGCGAGGAAAACATAGAATATCTCCGCCTTCTCCGGGAAAGCGGTGCAGCGCCGGAAAATGCTGTGTTCGTTCGGAATGCCGCCGAGGCTGCGGAGTATCTCGATACGGTGCAGGGGAATATTTTGCTTACCACAGGCAGTAAAGAGCTGGATCAGTACGCAGGAATCCGGGATTTTTCCGGCCGTGTCTGGGTACGCGTGCTTCCGATGCAGTCCTCTCTGGAGGCCTGCCGCAGCGCCGGTGTGAAGCCCTCTAATCTGATTGCGATGCAGGGTCCCTTTTCCGAGGAAATGAATGAGGCTCTTTTTCGTTTTATTTCCGCTGACTATGTAGTCACAAAAGATGGAGGAGAAACAGGCGGTTTTGCAGAAAAAATTGCCGCCGCGCAGAAAACGGGAGCCAAGCTGGTCGTCATCGGACGTCCCCCGCAGCGCGAGGGAATCGGCTTGTCAGAGACGATTGAGCTTCTGTGCAGCCGGTTCGATCTGAAGCCGGCGCCCCGTGTTACGGTAGCGGGGATCGGCCCCGGAAACCGCGATGTCATGACGGCGCAGGTACAGAGCGCGGTCAACGAAGCAGACTGTCTGATCGGCGCAAAGCGCATGCTGGAAAGCATTTCTCATCCCGGGCAGGAGGTATTTGACGCCGTATCTCCGACAAAAATCGCGGATTACATCAGAAATCATCCGGAACACCGCAAATTTACCGTTCTCATGTCCGGAGACGTCGGCTTTTTCAGCGGCGCAAAAAAACTTCTGCCGCTGCTTTCCGGTTTTCGGGTCGAGGTGCTGCCGGGTATCAATTCATTGGTCTATCTTTGCGCAAAACTCGGAGTCGGATATGAGGATGTCGCTTTGGTCAGTCTGCATGGAAGAAAGCATGACATTGTCCCTGACGTCTTACGGAATTCTCGTGTTTTTGCCCTCGTGGGAGGAGAAGACGGCATAAAGGATCTCTGTCTGACGCTGATGAACGCAGGCCTTGGCAGCGTTAAGCTGCATGTCGGTGAACGTCTGAGCTATCCGGACGAAAAAATCACGGTCGGCTTGGCCGAGGAGCTGTCTTACCAAAAATTCGATACGCTCAGCGTCGCTCTGATTGAGAACAATTCTGCAGGCGCAGTGGTGACGCACGGCCTTCCGGACGAGGCCTTTTGCCGGGGAGAAGGAAAAAACGGTCTGATTCCGATGACAAAAAGCGAAATTCGATCGGTCTGTCTTTCAAAACTGCGCCTGACAAAGTCGTCCGTCTGCTGGGATGTAGGAGCGGGAACCGGATCCGTCTCCGTCGAGATGGCGCTGCAGGCGGCAGCGGGACAGACATATGCCATTGAAAAAAACGAAGACGCCGTTGAACTTCTGAAAAAGAACAAAGAGAAATTTTCTCTTGACCGTCTCACAATTGTACCGGGCTGCGCACCGCAAGCCTGTGCGGCGCTGCCTGCGCCCACGCACGTATTTATCGGCGGCAGCGCCGGAAATCTAAGGGAGATTCTGCACTGTATCCTTACTAAAAATCCGTCCGCCCGTATTGTTGCGACAGCGGTCTCTCTCGAGGCCGTATCAGAGCTGACTGCATGCATGAAGGAATATTCCTTCTCTGATCAGGAGGTTGTCTCTCTCAGTGTCGCCCGCAGCAGAGCCGCCGGGCGGTATCATTTGATGACGGGCCAAAACCCGATCACCATTTTCACTCTGCAAAACATCGGAGGCTCATTATGACGCATTCCCTGTATGCGCTTGTCATCGGCTTTATCATCGATCTTTTTTTGGGAGATCCGGTCGGTTTTCCTCATCCCGTGGTGTGGATTGGAAAGGAAATCTCTATTTTAGATCGTTTTCTCAGGCAGCATTTCCCTAAGAACGAAAATGGGGAAAAGGCTGCAGGCGCCGTTCTCTGGATTATCACCGCGCTTTCTGCGTTTTTACTTCCCGCCCTTTTGCTGCGGGGACTGGAAATAATTCATCCGTGGCTTTCACTTGCCGTCGAAAGCATTATGTGCTGGCAGATTCTTGCGGTCAAATCTCTGCGAACAGAAGCCATGAAAGTATATACAGCATTAAAAACAAGCGGCATCGAACAGGCGAGATATGCCGTTTCCATGATCGTAGGACGTGATACACAGCGGCTGGATGAATCCGGCGTGGCCCGCGCCGCGATCGAGACTGTGGCCGAAAATACATCCGACGGTGTGATCGCACCTTTGCTGTTCGCGGCTGTCGGCGGCGCGCCCTTGGGATTTTTTTATAAGGCGGTCAACACGATGGATTCCATGCTGGGGTATGTAGAGCCGCCCTATCAAAATATCGGTCTTGTTTCCGCTAAAATGGACGACGCGGCAAATTTTATTCCGGCCAGAATTTCCGCTTTTCTAATGCTGGCGGCGGGTGCTCTGTTAGGAATGAACCTCAAAAACGGCTGGAAAATTTTTGTCAGAGACCGCCGCAAACACGCCAGCCCAAATTCCGCTCAGACAGAGGCAGTCTGCGCGGGCCTGCTTGGGCTTCGTCTCGCCGGAGACGCGTGGTATCATGGTAAATTGCATAAAAAGCCATGCATCGGAGATCCGCTCCGCGAGGTGGAATATGAAGATATTCCGAAAGCCTGCCGTCTGATGACGGTCACAGCCGTTTTGGCACTGGTTTTTGTGTGCGCCGTCCGGCTGTTATGGAAGTGATAGGAGTAAGCTATGCTGTATCAAACGCAGAATCCCCATGGCGGTGACATTTATGGGCGGCCCGTCCGACTGGATTTTTCCGCAAATACAAATCCATATGGCACACCTTTGGGCGTGCTGGAAGCGGTTTCTTCTGCCTTGCCCATGATGCATCGGTATCCTGATCCGTATTGCCGCACTCTTATCCGGGCGATTTCGGAATTTGAGAATGTACCGCCGGAATTTATTCTCTGCGGCAGCGGCGCGGCGGAACTGATCTATTCTTACGGTGAAGCGCTTCGCCCCAAAACCGCAGTGGAATTGGCACCGACCTTTTCGGAATATTCACTTGCTCTCGAGCGAGTCGGATGCAGGATGGAACGATTTTTGCTGACACAAAAAGACGGCTTTGTGCTGTCAGAAGCTTTCTTTCGTTTCTTAGAGGAAAAAAAGCCAAAAGCGGTCTTTCTCTGCAATCCCAATAATCCAACGGGAAGAATTATCGATGCCGGTCTTCTCAAAGAGATTCTGCATTTTTGCCGAAAACATAGCATGCGTCTCTTTTTAGATGAATGTTTTCTGGATCTGACAGAGAGGGGAGAAAGCCTAAAAGCCTCTCTCGCTGATCATCCTCAGCTGCTGATTTTAAAGGCGTTTACCAAGAGTTACGGCATGGCGGGAATTCGACTCGGTTACTGTATGAGCGCAGACAAAGACCTGCTCTGCCGAATGTCAAAAACAGTACAGCCGTGGAACGTATCTGTCTTAGCTCAAGCAGCGGGAATTGCCGCATTGAAAGAACAGGCGTTTTTACAAAAAGCGAGAGAAACCATTTCGAAAGAAAGAAAATGGATGGCCAGCGAGCTGGAGCGGCTGGGGCTTTGGGTGTGTCCGAGCGATGCGAACTATTTGCTCTTTTTAGGACCGGAAAAACTGCATGACGCTCTGATTCAGCAGGGGATTGCCATTCGGAACTGTGACAATTATTCCGGCCTTTCGGCCGGCTGGTACCGCACCGCGGTTCGTCTGCACGAAGAAAACGAACAACTGATTCTTGCGATAAAATATATCTGTGAAGCCAGCTGACCAAACGATTGGCTATCGTTGATTTTCAATAAAGGAGTGTTCCTCATGTGTGGAGTATTATATGGCGTCGGAATCGGTCCGGGGGATCCTGAGCTCTTAACGTTGAAAGCCGTTCGAATGATCCGAGATTGTGACGTGATCGGAATTCCGGCTAAATCGCCCGAGGAGAGCACGGCGTGGAAAATTGCCTGCAAGGCTGTTCCGGAAATCTCTGAAAAAGAAGTCATTGCAGTCCCGGTTCCAATGACAAAAGACAAAGAAAAGCTGGAAAAAGCATATGATGCCGGCTGCCTTGCCTTAGCCTCTGCTTTGCGTGCCGGAAAAAATATCGCTTTTTTAAATCTGGGTGACCCTACTCTATACGGTACCTATATGGTTATTCACAAGAAAATTCGGGATATGGGGTTGACGGCAAGTCTCGTCAGCGGCGTATCTTCTATCTGCGCGGTCGCCGCAGCATTGAATCTGCCTCTGGGAGAAAGAAAAGAAGCGATTCACATTCTTCCGGCAAGTTATCCCATTGATATGATACAGGAGCTGAAAGGGACTAAGGT
Source organism: uncultured Oscillospiraceae bacterium (assembly GCA_934232845.1). Taxonomy (GTDB): domain Bacteria; phylum Bacillota; class Clostridia; order Oscillospirales; family Ruminococcaceae; genus Yanshouia. Next base: position 15,538 of record CAKQGD010000009.1, on the reverse strand, counting down.
TTTGATGAAATCCGCGGGTGAATTAAAGGCCGTTAAGCAGAAGCTGCTGACGCTGGAGAAAAACGGTCTGTGCAAAGCTTTTGCCGTCTCAAACTGCGGAATGGAGAATCAGAAAATTTTTGAACAAATCGAATGTATTGAGGAAGACGCCGGTTACTTTACCACCATTTTGGTCAAAGACCAAAAAAGGGAAATTTAAAAAAGATATTTTGAAAGAATTACCGTGATGAGGTGCAGTATGGCAAAATCAATCATGATACAGGGAACCATGTCCAACGCGGGAAAAAGCCTGATTGCGGCGGGACTATGCCGCATTTTTCGTCAGGATGGATACCGGGTCGCTCCTTTTAAGAGTCAGAATATGGCGCTGAATTCTTTCATCACCAAAGACGGAGGAGAAATGGGCCGCGCACAGGTTGTGCAGGCACAGGCCGCCGGCATCGATCCGGACGTAAGAATGAACCCGATTCTTCTCAAGCCCACCACAGACGTAGGCAGTCAGGTCATTGTGAACGGACAGGTAAAAGGCAATATGAATGCCATGGAATACTACCGCAGAAAACACGAGTATATTCCTGCCGTGCTGAAGGCCTATCGCTCGCTTTGCGAAGAGAATGATATCATTGTGATCGAGGGAGCCGGAAGTCCTGCGGAGATTAATCTGAAGCAGGAAGACATTGTGAATATGGGCTTGGCCAAATTGGTGGATGCTCCGGTTCTTTTGGCCGGTGATATCGACAGAGGCGGCGTTTTTGCTCAGCTTTACGGTACAATTTCGCTTTTGGAAGAAGACGAGCGAAAGCGTATTAAAGGCACCATCATCAATAAATTTCGGGGAGACCGCGCGATTTTGGAACCCGGTCTGAAAACACTTGAGAATTTGTGCGGTGTACCCGTCGTAGGTGTGATTCCTTACACCCATGCAGACATTGACGATGAAGACAGTCTAAGCACACGATTCGAGAGAGACACGCGGCGAAAGCTGCTGGATATCGCTGTAATTCGTCTGCCGCGTCTATCCAATTTTACCGATTTTGGACCTTTTGAGCACTATGAAAACGTATCTCTGCGCTATGTCGAGCAGGTTTCCGATCTGCAAAATCCCGATTTAATTTTTCTTCCGGGAACTAAAAGCACGATTTCCGATTTATTGTGGCTGCGTCAAAGCGGCTTGGAAGCGGCGATTCAAAAAGAGGCCGCTGCGGGCACAATTGTATTCGGAGTGTGCGGCGGCTACCAGATGCTGGGACGCACTGTTGCAGATCCTCAGCAGGTGGAAGCAAGCGGTGTTACCGAGATCGCGGGAATGGGACTTTTAGACATGGATACGGTATTTCTCGGCGATAAAGTTCAAGTTCAGACCAGAGGCGTTTTTTCAAACGTAGAGGGCTTTTTATCCACTCTGAACGGTCTTTCCTATGAGGGATATGAAATCCACATGGGACAGAGTGCAAAGGCTCTGCCGCCTTTAATGGGGAATGGACGTGTATACGGAAGCTATATTCATGGAGTCTTTGATGCACCCGGTATAGCGGACGCCGTACTGAAAGCCATCTGCCAAATGAAAGGGATAGACGATACCATGCTGAATTCTTTCGATCTGCAAACTTACCGGGAGCAGCAGTACGATAAGCTGGCACAGGCGGTTCGAGACGGATTAGACATGAAGTATATCTATCGTATTTTGAACCGAGAGGTATAAGAATGAGCCGGATTCTTTGTATCATAGACGGAATGACAGATCCGCTTTTTTCGGAAAAAGAATATTTTAATCTGTCTTCCATGATGCTTTCCGGATACGTTGACACGACGAAGGGAAACTCTCCGGAAAGCCTGAACTGTATTCTTCATCTTCTGGGCACAGAGAAAATTCCTCAGAATCTTCGCGGCTACGCCGAAGCATTGGCGGAAGAAATTCCTGTCGGACACGATGACCTGATTCTGCGGGGCAGTTGGTTCTCCATAGACGAGGCAGGCCGCTGCGGCACACCCGTCGCAGGGCCGGATCATCTGCCTGTCCCGAACAGCGACGCATATCGGTATTATCGTATCGATCAGTATAAGGCTGTTTTGATTTTTCCAGAGCTTGCTTTTGCGGTCGATACCGTCACAACGTATCCTCCCTATGACTGTGCGGGAAATTTTGCATTATCTTATCGGCCGAAGGGATGCCGTGAACTTGAGCGCTGCTTTGACCGCTGGATGAGCGAGAACAAGTGTCTGATTCCATGGGGGCAGTCTGCGCCCTCCGAAGTATCTCCGTTTCCGAAAAAGGCTGCGGTTGTCTGTAAGGCCTCTGTCGTCAAGGGAATCTCGCGTCTGTTAAAGATGGATTTCATACCTGCGGACGGTGCAACCGGCGATGTGGATACAAATCTTGCATCAAAGGCATCAACCGCGTTAAAAGCAGCCGAGCAATATCCTTTTGTACTTCTTCATATCAATGGGGCAGATGAAGCGGCACATCGAAAGGACGCGGAAGAAAAGAGAGCGTTTCTCCGCAAAATAGATAAATTGGTGATTCCTTCTCTTTTAAAATCCGGACATGAGATTATAGTCGTTGGCGATCACGGAACCGATCCCAAAACCGGAGCGCATCTTGCAGGCCTTCAGCCATACTTTACGAATTTCAGTTTCTCATACACCTCAAAATGAAAAGAGAGAAAAGCTCCTTTTGGCGCGCGCTTGAAAATCATAATGGCAGCCGCACTTCAGCCGTCTTTTTGGTGTATAAAGAGAAGACAAAAAAGCGAGCCATGGCCTTATATTTGAAATATAATTATTTGATCTGCCAAAGAGAAAAAGCTTTTCCGGTTCAATCCGGTTGGGACAGTTTAAAACAAATTTCGGAGGAATTTCCGTTATGATCTATAACGATGGGAAAGCCGGTTTTTTAACATCAATTATCGGACCGATGTTTTCGGAAAAAAGCGGTGAGCTGATCAAGCGCTGTCTGTTGGCACAAAAGTATCAGGGAAAAAAAGTTGTGGTTTACAAACCGGCACTTGATAACCGATATTCGGAAGATGAAGTTGTCAGCCGCATTGGGCTGCGCATTATGGCGCACCGTCTGGAACAGAACCTTTCACAGGCAGATCTTGACACCGTATATAAAATTTGTGCCGATGCGGATATTGTGGCATTTGACGAAGCACAGTTCTTTTCTCATGAACTGGTTGCTCTGGTCGAAAAATTTGTTTCAGATGGAAAGCATGTCATTGTAGCGGGACTGAATCTTGACTTTCTCGGAAAGCCTTTCGGACATCTCGATGAAATACTTCTCTTTTCGGATGAAATCGAAATGAAAAGCGCTTTCTGCGCCTGCTGCGGACGGCCTGCGATGTATACGCAGCGTCTGGTGAACGGCAACCCCGTCACCGAAGGAGATCTTGTTCTGATCGGAGATACAGAGGCATACGAACCACGCTGCCGCTTATGCTATGTGAGAAAGCGATAATGAAAAGGTATTTTACTTTACATAAACAATCCTGTTCGAAGCAAATTTCGAACAGGATTGTTTCCTTATAGAGGGCATTCTCATTGATTAGAAAGCTCTGAAAAAAGCCCCGAAGACTGACGGACAAGGAAAGCGGCAGCCTCCAAAGCGCCTTTCGCAAAGCATCTGCGTGATAACGCCGTATGACGAACCTCAAGCACCTCGTCCTCAGAGGCAAACAGAACAGTATGTTCTCCGAATATTCCTCCCGCTCTCACGCTTGATACACCGATATCACCTGTCAAACGGGGAGAGAATCCCTCCCTTCGTCCGCAGAGAATGCGGCATGGAGCGCCGTCGCGCGCAAGGCAGATTGTTCTTGCAAGCATTTTGGCTGTACCGGATGGAGCATCCTTTTTGCCGCGATGGTGCGCTTCGATAATCTCCGTGTCAAACTCTTCCAAGGGAAGTGAGGAAGCTTCCCTCACAAGCTTTCGCATTTTTTGCATTCCGCGGGAAAGATTCTCCGACACGAAAACAGGAATTTTCTCCGAGGCTGCGCGAATGAGTTCCACATCCGATATCGAATAACCGGTAGAGGCTAACACAACCGGTGTATGTGATTTCAGTGCGTAATCCAAAAGGCTGCGCAGCAGCTGCGGAGAGGAGAAATCGATCACGCATTGGCAAGAAGGGCAGAAGTCAAAATCAGGATGGATCGGAAAAGGAAGGCTTTCGTTTGGATGTGCATCTACACCACAAAGAATCGTAAAATTCGGATCGCTTTTTACCTCCTGTGCGACTTCATTTCCCATCTTTCCGCATGCGCCGGATAGAATAAGAGAAATTATTCAAACCATTCCTTTCTTATGCCGAGCTTCTCAATCATTTCATACAATACATTTCTTTGGTCTCTGCTAAGGGGGGTAAGCGGTATCCTGCATGGACCTACGGGCAGCCCCGCAAGATTCAGAGCCTCTTTAATTGGGATTGGATTAACCGCACAGGAAAGAGCGTCCAACAGGGGAGAAACCGCAATTTGCCTTTTTGTTAAGACGGAGAACTCCCCATCAAGTCCCGCTTGGCAAAGCAGGGCCATTTCCTTTGGACAAAGATTTGCGGCTACAGAGATGGCACCAATCGCCCCAAGAGAAAAGCATGGCGCGATCAGATCGTCATTTCCCGCGTAAACAGCAAGAAGATCTTTGCAGAAAGAGCGGGTTTTCAGTAAAGAACCGAGATCACGGTCGGCCTCCTTTACCGCAGCAATGCGCGGATGCTCTGCAAGAATACGAAGTGTCTCGGGAGCAAGGCTGCATGCCGTCCGTGAGGGAACATTATACAGCACGACGGGCACGTTTGCGGCATCCGCTACAGCTGAAAAATGACGCGTCAAGCCTTCCTGAGGCGGGCGGCTGTAAGCGGGAGTCACAACCAAAAGTGCGTCCGCGCCGAGTTCCTCTGCCATGCGGCTGCGCTCGATAGTTTTTAACGTAGAGGGACCGCCGCTTCCCGCGATAATAGGAACGCGTCCTGCAGACGTTTCTACGGCGAAACGAATACAGGACGCGTATTCTACATCTGTGAGCGAGGCAGATTCTCCGGTCGAGCCGCAGACAATAAGGGCGGCCGTTTGGTTTTTGATCTGATACTCGATCAATTTTTCAAAGACATCGTAACGAATTTTTCCTTCCTGCGTCATAGGCGTAACCAGCGCACAGCCGCAGCCTCGAAAGATGACAGGTTTCATTAAAGCACCGCCTTCGTAATCATTGCGTACTTTCAGCCTTTACGGCAGACGTATTATAAAGTTGTAAAACCTTTTTGATTCCTATGGCCGGTTTAAAAATGCTTTTAGGGTTTATAAAATCAGTCAAAAAATCCCTTTTGGGCAAACAGCTCCGCCATCAGAACTCCGCCGCCCGCTGCTCCGCGCAGGGTATTATGCGAAAGGCAGACAAACTTATAGTCGTACTGTGTATCAGGGCGCAGACGTCCGATTGATACAGCCATTCCATGCTCCAATTCACGATCAAGTTTTGTCTGGGGACGGGATGGATCTTCAAAGTAATGAAGAAATTTTTTCGGTGCAAGCGGCAAGCCAAGACGCTGCGGTTCTCCTTCAAAGTTTTCCCAACGTGCCTTAATCTCATCCATTGACGGCTTTTTAGAAAAAGAAACGAAGACCGCCGCCATATGTCCGTCAGAAACGGGTACACGCAGGCACTGTGCCGTAAACATGGGTTTTTCAGCCGGAGCAATGACGCCGTTTTTTACATGACCAAACAGTTTCAAAGGTTCCTGCTCGCTTTTTTCTTCCTCTCCGCCGATATACGGAATGACGTTGTCAATCATCTCGGGCCAGCGGTCAAAAGTTTTTCCGGCTCCGGAAATTGCCTGATAGGTACAGACAAGTACTTTTTCGATGCCAAACTCCCGCAGGGGATGAAGAGCCGGTACATAAGACTGCAGAGAACAATTTGATTTCACTGCGACAAAGCCGCGTTTCGTGCCGAGCCGGCGGCGCTGTGCATTTACAATCTCCGCGTGTTCCGGGTTGATCTCCGGTACAATCATGGGGACATCGGGTGTGCCGCGATGCGCAGAATTATTGGACATTACAGGGCATTCTGCCTTTGCATAGCGCTCTTCAAGAGCCCGAATCTCGTCTTTTTTCATGTCAACGGCGCAAAATACAAAATCCACCTTTGATACAATCGTATCAAAGTCTGCAACCGCGTCGTAGACAGGCATTTTTTTAAACTTTTCCGGCAGGGGATCCGTCATGGCCCAACGGCCTTCCACCGCAGCTTCATAGGGTTTTCCCGCAGAACGGGGAGATGCGGCCAATGCTGTCACCGTAAACCAAGGATGATTTTCTAAAAGAAGCAAGAATCGCTGACCAACCATTCCGGTCGCACCGATTACACCGACACGATAATTCTTCATTTCTATCTGCCTCCTCAATGTATATTCCGTTCTTTACAGCGTCATGTCAAAAAGAAAAATCCGGTTGAAATACAAGACAAGCTGCAATATAATAAAAACAGTCGGCTTTGACGCATTGCACGAAAAGCTATGTGTAGATGGTAACATTCTGCCGAAACTTTGTCAATCAAAACAAACGAATAAGGAGCGTATCCATGCTCAAAAGCGATTTTTATTACGATCTTCCCGAAGAGCTGATTGCGCAGACCCCTGTGGAGCCGCGCAACGCGTCCCGTCTGATGCTGTTTGACCGGATAAACGGCGAAACGAGAGACAGCATCTTTTCCGACTTGGGAGAATATCTTCGTCCGGGTGATCTTCTCGTAATGAATGACTCCCGCGTGATGCCCGCGCGTCTGCTCGGCATTTCTGAAAAGACAGGATCCGCAATGGAATTTCTTCTGCTCGAGCAAAAGAAACAAAAAGTCTGGGAGGTACTTGTCCGCCCGGGGAAGCGTGCCAAAACAGGAGCCCGATTTTCTTTTGGAGACGGACTTCTGCATGCACAAGTGCTTGAAACCGTAGAAGGCGGAAACCGTTTGGTTCGTTTCGAATGCGAAGGGCCTTTTTATGAAACGCTTGAACGAGTTGGGCAGACGCCTCTGCCGCCCTATATCAAAGAAAAACTAAAGGATCCGGAACGATATCAGACCGTATATTCGCGCGAACCCGGTTCCGCTGCGGCGCCGACGGCGGGTCTGCATTTTACATCGGAAATGCTCGACGATCTGAGAAAAAAAGGAGTCAAAACAGCATTCGTTACTCTTAACGTAGGCTTAGGCACATTCCGTCCGGTGAAAGAGGACGATATTTTGGATCATCAAATGCATTCCGAGCACATTTGGCTGCCCCAGCAGACGGCCGATCTAATCAATGAAACCAAAAAAAACGGCGGACGTGTAATTGGAGTCGGCACAACAAGCTGCCGTACATTGGAAGCCTGCGGTCAAATGGGACTTCCTCTTCGGGAGTACGAAGGATATACAAGCATTTTTTTATATCCGGGCGTGCCGTTTACGGTATTGGACGGACTAATCACCAATTTTCACCTTCCGGAAAGCACGCTTATCATGCTTGTCGCCGCATTTGCCGGATATGAGCATACAATGGCCGCATATAAACAGGCTGTCGAAAAGAAATACCGCTTTTTCAGCTTTGGCGACGCAATGTTTATCGCCGATCACTCAAAACGGTAAGGAGATTATATGTATCATTTAATTAAAACAGAAGGCAAGGCCCGCCGCGCATTTTTTGAAACGGTGCACGGCACGTTTCAAACCCCTGCCTTTATGAATGTTGCAACCAGCGCAGCAATTAAAGGAGGCCTATCCGCACATGATCTGGAGACAGTGCGATGCCAGATTATGCTGTCCAACACCTATCATCTGCACGTCAGACCCGGTGAACAGGTGGTACGAACTCTCGGCGGATTACAGGGATTTACCGGATGGAACGGCCCGACTTTGACGGACTCCGGCGGATTTCAAGTGTTCTCTTTGGCTACGCTGCGCACAATCAAGGAGGAAGGCGTCACATTTCAATCTCATGTGGACGGCAGACGTATTTTTATGGGTCCCGAGGAAAGCATGCAGATCCAGTCTGCACTGGGTTCCACGATCGCAATGGCCTTTGATGAGTGCGTGGAAAATCCTGCTGCCTATGAATATGCGGAAAAATCAATTGCCCGCACCACGCGCTGGCTGGCACGCTGTAAGGCGGAGATGAATCGCCTCAACGCCTCGGACAGCGCAGTCAATCCGCACCAGCTTTTGTTTGGCATTAATCAAGGTGCTACGTATGAGGGCCTCCGTATTCGGCACATGAAAGAAATTGCGGAGTTGGATCTTGACGGCTATGCAATCGGCGGTCTTGCCGTCGGTGAGGATACCGAAACAATGTACCGTATTATCGAGACGGTGGAACCGTATATGCCCTCGGAAAAGATTCGTTATCTGATGGGCGTCGGCACTCCCTCCAATATTATAGAAGGGGTATGGCGCGGAGTAGATCTGTTTGACTGCGTAATGCCGAGCCGAAATGCCCGTCATGGACATGTTTTTACATGGGATGGCATTCGGAATCTGAACAATGCCAAATACCAGACAGATTCGCTTCCCATTGAGCCCGGCTGCGGCTGTCCGGCCTGCCAAAATCATTCCCGTGCTTACATCCGACACCTTCTGAAAGCGGGAGAAATGCTCGGAATGAGACTTGCCGTCATGCATAATCTCTATTTTTACAACACCCTGATGGAAAAAATTCGAAGGGCTCTTGACGAAGGCAGATATGAGGAATTCCGCCGCCGCTATTCAGAGCGTCTTTCCATACGTATTTAACCATTTATCCATTGATTCAGAGGAAAATTTATGTTACAATGATTTTAACTTTTTGGGAGGGAACAAGAAAATGACGAATTTAATGCTTGAAACGACAACCTCCACATGGGGTTCCACCATCATGTTGGTTATGATGCTTGTGGTTGTCTATGCGCTCTTGATTATTCCCCAGAGAAAGCGCACCAAGGGCGAAGAAAAAATGAGAGCCGAGCTTGAAATCGGTGATGAGGTTGTCACAATCGGCGGCATTGTTGGTATTGTCGTCAGCATGAAAGACGACACCATTGTAATTGAATCCGGATCGGACCGCATGCGTCTGCGTATTCTGCGCGGCGCAATTTCCCGGGATGTAACCGCCGAGGAAAAAGCAAAAGAAGCAAAAGCCTCCGGCGCTTCCTCGAAGAAAAAGTAAAATATCCCCCAAAAAACAGCGTGCCTTATAAAACGCACGCTGTTTTTTATTGGCATCGTTCACCGGGAATAATCTGCTCCTTAATTACATAGGTTTTATCGCAGGCAAACCATGCAAAGGAGAGGGGAATTCGTCCTATGAACAAACGAAAGACCCGCAGCCGTCCAAAGAAAACGGCTCCGTCACGAGAAAAAGACATTCATGCCAACATGTATCAAATTTTAAAATCCGTAACCGCCGGGCTTTTTCTGCTGACGGTTCTTTTACTTCTTTTTTCTTTTCTTTTGACAAAAGCGGATGTCCCTCTTTCTCTATTAGAACCCGTCACACTGCTTATAACAGCAGTATCCTGTATCACAGCGGGCTTTTTAGCAGCAAGAGCAATCCGGGCACGAGGGCTTTTGGTCGGCGGTGCAAGCGGATTCGGCATTTATCTTGTACTGCTCATTTTATCATTTTTCTTCTCAGATTCATTTGACTTACAAATGCTTTTTAAGCTGATTGTCTGTCTTTTAGGCGGCGCTGTAGGAGGCGTAACCGGAGTGAATGCTAAGAGTAAGCGACGCCTGCATTATTCCTAATAAACTCTGCGCATAATATATAAGCCCCTCGGCATATCCTTGAAAAAAGGATATCAGGACATGCCGGAGGGCTTGTATTATGTTGTTGATGAAAAAAGGAAAAGGAACATTTGGAAAAAAATACATTACACACAGCACCTTGCCCGATAAAAAGCTTCTGCTTTTGGGCGGTTTATTTTTAATGGGTGTGTTATGCGGCGCGCTGTCCCTCGGATACGTGGATGGAGACACCGCATCCATTTTAAAAAATGCGGTAAAGCATTACATATTTTCGCGTCCGCAAATGTCTTCGGGACAGCTATTTTTTCACTTAATGCTGCCGGACACTCTGCTTTTGTTCGCAATTTTTCTATGCGGATATTGTGCCGTCGCCGCACCGGTGCTGCTGCTCTTTCCCTTTTTTAAAGGTCTTGGATTCGGATTTTTCGCATCTCTAATTCTGACGGAATATCAGATGAAATCTGTAAAGCTTATCATCGGTACATTATTTCCGACTACACTGTGGTCTATTTTCTTATTGATTTTTGCTTGTCGGGATGCCGGTAAACTCAGCTATGCATTTTATGAAGCCTCTAAAAGAGAGGGAACTCCCATTCATTCCGGGCGTTTTTGCGCCGTTATGCTGCTATATTGGATGCTTCTTGCTGTCGGTTATGCGTCTCAAACCATTTTCTTTGGAAAGTTTGGAAGTTTATTTCTTCCCGAATTCTGAAAGGGGAGAGCACTCCGCCGCATCCTCGAGCTGTACATTAGAAACATGTGTATAGATCTCTGTTGTTGACAAGCTGACATGTCCCAGCAGCTCTTTTAAGATCCGAATATCTACATGCCCGTATTGGTACAGAAGCGTAGCAGCCGTATGGCGGAGTTTGTGCGGTGTAATACCATTTTGAGCAAGTCCCGCGTTCTTTAAAGCTTGCTCCACCAACTGTTCCACACGGCGCGGAGAGAGGCGTTTCCCTGTGCGGCCGACAAAAAGAGCATTGTCCTGACGCTTTAGCTCTGATGTATCGGAAAGATATCGGCGAATGGAGTCCAAACAGGCATCATTGAGATATACTGTGCGTTCTTTGTTTCCCTTACCGAGCAGATAAAGGCTTCTGTCGTCACGAATATCTTCAAGATTGATACCTACCAACTCGGAAAGGCGCATCCCGCAGTTTAAAAACAAGGTCAGCATGCAAAATTCTCTGGAAGAAGAGGGAAGCACATCAGCAGCGCCGTTGGGAGAGGCGCTTTTCAAAAGCTGTTTGCTTTGTTCGAGCGTAAGGTATTTGGGAAGTGATTTTTTGATACTGGGTGTTTCCAGATTTTTTAGCGGATTATCATCTAAGTAATTGGCCTTCACAGAGAGATAATGATAAAACGAACGAAGCGCTGTGGTTTTTCTGGCACGTGCAGAAGCATCATTGCCAAGCTGAGTATGCACAAAATTCAAATAGGCATATACATCCAATAACTTGACTGAGCGAATCATATCGAGTGTTACATCATAAATCGGTATTGTACGAAAATGTTCTATCGATTCATCCGATATTGAATGGGTTTTGCAAAGCTTTAAATAGCGCAAAAACGTACGAATCTCAATATAATATCCATCTACCGTGCGCGGCGAACGTCCTCGAATTGTAAGCATATAATTTAAGAATTCACGCAAAACTTCGGGGGCATCTGAAAAAGGCGCATACTGTGACCGAACATTTTTAGATGAAATCAAAGCTTGCTTCCTCCCCTTAATTTCGCTAAATTTGTATTTAGCGAAATATGATTATTTTATCATACTTCTTCCCCCGAAGAATGTCAATGCCGAATATACTCGCGGCATGCATGAATGTTTGAATTTTCAAGAATGTTTTCTTTTCCTTTTGCAGATACTAATCCGCGGAGGTGTTTTCACTTTGAATTTATTTCCCATTCATTGCAGTGATCCTTGTTTATATCAAAAAGACGGATACTGCCATCTGGGCGAAGCAATCCGGCCCGCCGGCATGACTGCAAGCAGCACCGATGATTGTATTTACTTTGTTCCCTGCTCTGAAAATTCAGAGCCTGTCACGGAGGGCACGGATGCTTTTGACAGGTATGAGCTCTAATCCGGGATACTGTTCTATGCGAATTTCCGCTTCATTAAAAGCGGGAATCATAATTCTGCGAAAGCCAAGGCGATATGCTTCGGCAATCCGAGCGGCAGCTTTTCCCACCGCCCGCACCTCTCCGGCAAGCCCTACTTCTCCGAATGCAACCAGATCCTGATCAATCGGCTTGTCCGTCAGATTTGACATTAAAGCCAGAACAACTGCCAGATCGCTGGAGGGCTCATCCAGTCTAAGCCCACCCACCACATTGAGGTAAGCATCCAGCGTACTCATATAATACCCGCATCGTTTTTCTAAAACTGCCATTAACATTGCCACTCGATTAAAATCGATGCCATTTGCGGTACGACGCGGAACGGAATATCCGCTTTTGCATACAAGCGCCTGAATTTCCGCAAGAATTGGACGGCTTCCCTCGATTACGCTGGTAACACAGGTGCCGGACACACTTTCCGGCCGACCGGAAAGCAGCATCATCGACGGGTTTTCGACTTGTACCAGCCCGGATTCCCGCATCTCAAAGACTCCTATTTCGTTGGTCGAGCCATATCGATTTTTTACGGCGCGCAAAATACGATAGGAAAGATTTCTCTCTCCTTCAAAATATAAAACTGCATCCACCATATGTTCAAGAACTTTAGGCCCCGCAATGGCCCCATCCTTGTTCACATGCCCGACGAGGAACATCGGAATTTCCCATTCCTTTGCCGCGCGTATCAAAAACTGCGTACATTCTCTGATCTGAGAAACGCTGCCCGACGAAGAAGAAATTTCAGCAAGGTTCATCGTCTGAATCGAATCAATCACAACAAACTGCGGTTTTTCTTTTTCTATCGCAGAGAGAATGCGGTGCATATCGGTTGACGCGCAAATCAAAAGATTTTCATTCTGAATTCCAAGACGAAGCGCCCGCATTTTAATCTGACGCGCACTTTCCTCTCCCGTGACATATAAAATCCGAAGCATTTTGGAAAGAGGACTGCACATTTGGAGAAGAAGTGTGGATTTTCCGATGCCGGGGTCTCCGCTGAGCAGCACCACAGATCCGGGCACCAATCCTCCCCCGAGCACACGGTCAAGCTCATCAATTCCCGTAATGTGGCGAATTTCCTCTCCCGAATCGATCTGATGAAGCGATTTTACCGATGCCGCGGGAACTTGGGAAAAAGACACAGCTGATACGGATTTTTTTATCTCTTCACTGCGAATTTCTTCCGTAAGCGTATTCCAGCTTCCGCATTCCGGACATTTTCCGAGCCATTTGGCCGATTCATAACCGCATTCAGTGCAGATATAAATTTTTTTGACCTTTGTCATTTTAATCCTTTCTTATGCATCTGTCTGACGAATTCCCTCCAACAGCGAGCATACAATGCCAAATGCAAGCTCCTGTTGATATTTTTCTGTACACAGGAGTTCACATTCTTCCGCATTGGATAAAAAGCCGCATTCAATCAACAACGCCGGAGTTTTTGCGTGATACAAAATATAAAGATTTTTTTCCGCCGGCTTAATTGCCCGGCTATTGTCCGGCTGCAGAAAAGAGACGATCCCTTTCTGCAGGCACTTTGCCAAATGCTCTCCCGCAGGATGATTCACGCTATAAAAAACCTGTGTTCCCTTACAGGATGACTGCGGGAAAAAATTTTGATGAATACTGACGAAAATCGCATCCGGATATCGTTTTGTCAGAGCCAGCCGATTATGGATGTCGGAAACTTTTTTCTCACGCAGCGTCGAAAGCCCTTCGTCGTTTACAGAAACATCTTCGTTTCGAACGGTTTCGACTGAAAATCCGAGAAGTCTGGAAAGAGATGCCGTTTTTTGTGTCACAGCAAGATTGATATCTTTTTCCAAAACCCCATTTGTTCCGGTCGCACCGCCATCAAAACCTCCGTGTCCCGCATCTAAGATTAAACGCTGTGACTGTGAAAAAACAGACCCGTTTTTTGCGGCCGCAGTAACGGCACGATATGAGCCGATTCCTGCCGTAACCGCAGCCGTACATGCCGCCATGCAGAAAAAGACAGTCCAAGTATATTTTTTCAAAGAGGCCTACTCCCCTTTCCCACTGCATGTCATATTTCTATGCACATAGGGGCGGGGCTCATTCCTTCACCGGGTTTTCCTGAAAAATACAGAATGATACGTTTACAATCAGCCAAGAGGATTCACGGGAATACATTCTCCATAAAGCGCCTCACAGCGCTGTGTATAATATTCATCTAATGTATAGGTCGTTTTTTCGTCCTCCAGCAGATTTTCATACTGTTCGGATATAAAGTCGTAATATGGCTGTTCCATCGCTGCCATAATCATAGTCGTGCATCGCATAGACTCCAATGCTTGGGAAAGAGTTCTGTCCTGCTTTTTTAAAAAATCGTCATACGCTGCAAAAAAGGTTTCATCTGATTTAAGCTTCTCAAGATACTCGTTCAGCTGTGTTTCAAATTCAAAAATGTCAGGCTCAAAACCCGCCTGCTCCATCTCGTGGGCCATCCCTTTTCCAATTAAGATCGCATCCACAAGACTAATTCGTGCTCGTGCAATGGCTAAAACCGTATATGCTTTATGACGGTCCTCGAGCGGAATCTCTTTTTCTCCGATTGTACAAAGAATATCGGTATTTCCATCCTCCGGAAACTCTGCTGTACTGTTGAATTCCTCCAGAAGAACAGAAAGCTTTTCGTTTGCATATTGAATACTTTCTTCCTCTCGTTTCTGTTCATCCAGTTCTTCAGACAGCGGCGTATCTGAAACATACTCTTCTGCATAAAAATCCCCAAGCCGCATAATGTCATAGGATTGACGGTATCCCTCGAAAAGGGCCAAATTCATTCCATCCACCATCAGCCCCGTCGCAGAAGCAGCCGCTTCTATTTCGTCAATCAGACGCGGCTGTGAAAGCATCTCCGTATAATACTGTTCCGCGGCATATGTCTCAAAAGCCGCCTCATCAAATAAGATGTTTTTTTCCTTCATTTTGGTTTCAAGAAAATAAGTAAATGCCATTTCCTGACGAAGCTGCTGTTGATATCCCACATCATTCAGGTCAAGATACAGGCGATAATCCGTATAGGGAACTTCTTTTCCATAAACGGTTCCAAGCACTGCTGGATCATCAGGCAGTTCTGAAACCTCTGAATTTTCCTGCACAGAGTTTTCAGACGAAGACGAAACAGGCTGTCCGGTACAGCCAGCCAAAAGAATTAACGCCGCAAAGACCGAAAAACTTCTTTTTTTCATAAGGAAAAACCTCATTTCATAGAACATAAAAGGTGGCATAAAAGAAAGCTTAAAAAGTATTATATCATAGGCGCGTCGAACTTTCCACAGACAAACTGTAAATAGGACTTATACGTTATCTTTAATCTTCGGCATTATATCAGTTCTCCCAAAAAATAAAAAAGACAGATACCGACGCGTTTCGCTGTATCTGTCTTTCTTCTTATCATATGCGGTTTCGATTAGAGAATCCTTTCACTTTTATCGAAACAAAGTTCAAGGCGATTCGGCTGAATTCGAATTCCCGGTCCCGTCAAGATTTATGCGCAAATTTGTTTGCAGACTCCGGCTGAGTGAAGTCAGCCGGCAACGGAGGCGTCGTCCATGACCGCCTCCAAGTGCTTCATGTTCATGTATTTCTTGTTGCCCCACTGGGTGCCTGCCACGTGGCGCAGCCTCGCGCA
>CAKQGD010000008.1 GCA_934232845.1 uncultured Oscillospiraceae bacterium | reverse complement strand
ACTCGATCGTGGGCTCGGCAAAGACGATGCCTTCCTCGACGCCGTAGCGCTGTGCAAAGGAACCGGCCGCGATGTTGCGGACAATCACCTCCAGCGGAACGATCCGAACCTTTTTTACGACGGTTTCGCGGTCGCTGAGCTGTTCGACAAAATGGGTGGGAACGCCGTTTTCTTCCAGAAACTGCATCAGACGGTTGGTGACGCGGTTGTTGATGGAGCCTTTGCCGAGGATGGACCCTTTTTTCAGGCCGTTGAAGGCGGTGGCGTCGTCTTTGTAAGAGACGATGACAAGCCCGGGATCCTCTGTGGCGTAGACTTTTTTTGCTTTTCCTTCATAGAGCTGTTCTGTTTTTTTCATGGTGCGTCACTCCTTTTACGAATGCAATGTTTCATGTCGGTTTTAAATTCACCTTTTAAAAACAGGCGTTTTATTCTTCTCCGGTCCAGCAGTAGGTACAGACCTGATCGCGGTCGAGGCCGATCGCTTCTAAAAGGCCGTCGATCGACTGGTAGCCGAGGGAGTCAAAACCGAATTTTTCGCAGATGGACCGCAGAAAGCATTTGCCGCGTTCGGTGGAGGCATCGGCATATTCCTTCAGATGCGCAGCGCCTTCGCTGCCCTCCAGCTCATGGACGGTGCGCCGTGCGAGCAGATCCATATCCGAATTGCCCCGGGAGAAATTCAAAAACTTGCAGGCGTACATGATCGGCGGACAGGCCGAGCGCATATGAACTTCTTTGGCGCCGGATTCATAGAGAAATTCGACGGTCTCGCGAAGCTGCGTGCCGCGCACGATGGAATCGTCTACAAACAAAAGCTTCTTTCCCTCGATCAGTTCGGGAACGGGAATCTGCTTCATTTTGGCGACGCGGTTGCGGACCTCCTGATTTTCCGGCATAAAGGAACGCGGCCAGGTCGGCGTGTATTTCACGAACGGGCGGGCGAACGGGTTTCCGCTGCGGTTGGCGAAGCCGATCGCGTGGGGAACACCGGAATCCGGGACGCCGGCGACATAGTCGACGTCGGGCATCGTGCCGCGCGCAAGTTCGTCTCGGGCCATGATTTCGCCGTTGCGGTAGCGCATGATTTCCACATTGATGCCTTCGTAATTGGAGTTCGGGTAGCCGTAATACGTCCAAAGAAAGCCGCAGATTTTCATTTTATCGGCGGAGGGAGAGACGGTCTCACAGGCGTTTGCCGTGATGCGGACGATTTCGCCCGGACCGAGCTCGTAGGCGTCTTGGTAGCCGAGCTTGTGATAGGCAAAGGATTCGAAAGAGACGCAGTGCCCTTCTTCGTTTCGGCCGATCAGAACAGGCAGACGGCCGAGCTTGTCGCGCGCCGCGATAAGCTCGTGCGGACCGGTCATCAAGAGGATCGTCATGGAACCGTCGATCAGTTCCTGCGCGTTGCGGATGCCCGCGGCGAGATCCTCCTTTTGATTGATAAGCGCGGCGACCAGCTCCGTTGCATTGACGCTGCCGGAGCTCATCGCCATAAACTGATGGCCGTGGTCGGAAAAATAGGTTTTCACAAGCTGTTCTGCATTGTTGATGATGCCGACCGTTGAAATGGCGTACAGCCCCAGATGAGAACGCACGAGCAGGGGCTGGGGATCCGAATCGCTGATGCAGCCGATGCCGCAGCCGCCGCTGAAGTCGGAAAGGTCTTTTTCAAATTTGGTGCGGAAAGGTGTGTTGTCAATGGCGTGAATCTGTCTGCGGCAGCCGTTTTCTTCATCCCAGACGGCCATGCCCGCGTTGCGGGTGCCGAGGTGGCTGTGGTAGTCCACGCCGAAAAAAACATCCAGTACGACACTGCGGTGTGAAACCGCTCCGAAAAAACCACCCATTACGCGAAGAAGAGCTCGGAGAGCGTCATGGGATCGATATACTTGCCGTCTTTGTAGACGCGCATGTTGCCGGAGGCAATTTCGTCGATCAGCATGACGCTGCCGTCTGCGTCGTAGCCGTACTCAAATTTGATGTCGTAGAGAACAAGGCCTTTTTCCTTCAGGTCGTCCGCGACGATCTGCGTGATTTTCTGCGTCATGTCGCGGATGGCGCCGTACTGCTCGGCGGTCATCACGCCGAGCGCGATCAGGCCGTCCTCCGTGACGAGGGGGTCGCCTTTTTCGTCGTTTTTGAAAGTCGTTTCGACGTATGCGGGCAGATCGGCGCCCTCTTCGATATAGTCGCTGTACCGGCGGTAGAAGCTGCCGACGGCCTTGTGGCGGCAGATGACCTCAAGTCCTTTGCCGAATACCTTCGCGGGAAGAACCTCCATCGTGGTGTCGGCGAGGTCGGCGGAAACATAGTGCGTGCGGATGCCGGCGGCGTTGATCTTCTCGAAGAAATAGACAGACATGCGCAGGTTGACGTCGCCGACGCCCTCGATGGTCAGACCGACGGAATTTTCACCGGGGTCAAAGACGCCGTCCTTGCCGGTGCAGTCGTCTTTGAACTTCAGCAGATAATTGCCGTTGTCGAGCGCATAAACATTTTTGGTCTTGCCGGTGTAAACGAGTTTGTTTTCCATGATGCGTTACCCCTTTGTATCAATGATGAGATCAGGTTTAAAATGAATACTTTTGTGAGATCGCCGCGTCTTTTTCCAACACCTTCGCGGCGTCTCTGCGGCGGGTTTCGTCGAGCGCGGCGGCGAGTGATTCGTCCTCGACACTTAAAATCTGAAGGGCGAGCAGAGCGGCGTTTTTGCTGCCGTCGATGGCGACGGATGCGACCGGAATGCCGGACGGCATCTGTACCGTGGATAAAAGCGCATCCATGCCGTCGAGCACGGAGGCGCGCACCGGAATGCCGATGACCGGCAGCGTGGTGCGTGCGGCCAGAGCGCCTGCCAGATGGGCGGCTTTGCCCGCGGCGGCGATCAGTACGCCGAATCCGTTTTTGCGTGCGCCGGCGGCAAAGGCGGCGGCTTTGTCGGGTGTGCGGTGGGCGGAGAAAACATGCACCTCAAATTCGGCACCGTATTCCTTCAGCGTATGGACGGCAGGTTCTACAATGGGCAGGTCGCTGTCGCTGCCCATGATAACGGCAACTTTTTTCATCCGAATGCTCCTTTCTCAAAAACAAAAAGGGCAGTCCTATCCCTCTGGATAGGACTGCCCAGACGGTCGGCACTCTTTTGTGTTTTCCGCATCCGGTTCCTCTGTGGTGCTCCACTTGATCCGTCAGTCGCCGGCGCAGCATGAAATTATAGATTTATTATAACAAGGCCGAAAAACGAAGTCAATGAAAAAGCCGATTGGCAAAACGGAGAATCTTCTTCCAAAGTACGGGCGGCTTTCAACAAAATCCCCATTTCTGTGCGAAATTCTCTCAAAGTGTGTGCCTGTGGAGAACAGTCAGCCCGCAGCGGCGGTGCGGTAGCGGCGGACAAAGCCGGGCGCGGTAA
This sequence comes from uncultured Oscillospiraceae bacterium, assembly GCA_934232845.1. Taxonomy (GTDB): domain Bacteria; phylum Bacillota; class Clostridia; order Oscillospirales; family Ruminococcaceae; genus Yanshouia. The sequence goes on along the minus strand of CAKQGD010000008.1, from coordinate 39,382 downwards.
GAATCCCCGACGCAAAAAAATCGATGAAATATTTGACGAATGCATTGAAACATGAGAAGATGGACACAGAAAAAGAAACACACCCGTCTCTGCGTCAGCAGCGGGAAAAGAAATACAAAGAGTCGCCCATAAGGGGGAAATTAAGTGAAAATTCTGATCACCTCGGACTGGTGGACTCCCGCCGTCAACGGCGTGGTGACATCCGTTCTGAACTTAAAAGCAGGGCTGGAGGCGCGCGGCCATGAAGTGCGCGTGCTGACGCTCTCCAACTCGATTGAATCCGTCCGTGAGGGCGATGTGTACCGCATCGGGTCGCTTTCCGCGGGCCGCATCTATCCCGGAGCGCGGATCCGCACGACGATGGCGCACCGGTTTGTACGGGAACTGCTGGACTGGCGGCCCGACGTCGTGCATTCGCAGTGCGAATTTTCCACCTTTTTTCTGGCCAAAAAGATTGCGCACCGCTTAAAAATTCCGCTGATACACACCTATCACACGGTTTATGAGGACTATACGCATTATTTCTGCCCAAGCCGCCGCATGGGGAGAAAGGCCGTTGCCGTGTTTTCAGACTGGGTTTCCGCCCGTGTGAGCTGTATGATTGTGCCTACGGAAAAGGTACGTGCCCTGCTCGAGAGCTATCGGGTCGAATCGCCGATACGCGTCATTCCGACGGGGATTGCGCTCGATCGCTTTATGTCGGACGATCCCCCCGCTGAGCGGAAGAGTCTGCGCGCGCAGCTCGGCGTGCCGCCGCAAAACCTCGCACTGATCTCGGTCTGCCGTCTTGCCGAGGAAAAGAATATCTCCGAGCTGCTCGAGGGGTTCGCGGCCTGCCGCGAACTGCCGCTTTCTCTGATTCTGGTCGGAGACGGGCCCTCCCGCGCACAGCTTGAAAGCCGTGCCGCCTCTCTCGGCCTGCGGGAGAGGGTGCGGTTTGTCGGCATGGTGGAGCCTTCGCAGATCGCACGCTATTACCGGGCGGGGGATCTCTTTGTCTGCGCGTCCACCAGCGAAACGCAGGGCCTGACCTACATTGAGGCGCTGGCGTCCGGTCTGCCGGTGCTGTGCCGGCGTGATGCCTGCATTGAAACGGTTGTAACAGACGGAGAAAACGGCTGGAAATACGACACGCCGGAACAATTCTGTGCGAATGTACACGCCTTTGCCGCCGACGAAGCGCTGCGCCGCAGCATGGCATCCGCCGCGAGAAAAAGCGCCAAGCGTTTTTCCGTGCAGGCGTTTGCAGAGGCTGCCGAGCGGGTCTACCGCGGCTGCCTGCAGCGGGAAAGATAAAGGTGAAATGCAAAAAACCGGGAAAGGGCATGGCCCTTTCCCGGTTTTATACTGCGGATGTTCGTTTTACAGCTTAGAGACGATTTCCTTGGTGTCGCGGGCGATGAGCAGCTCCTCGTTAGTCGGGATAACCCAAACCTGCACCTTGGAATCGGGGGCGGAAACGCAGGCCTCTTCGCGGCAGCCCTTGTTCTTCGCGGCGTCAAACTTAACGCCCATGAATTCCATACCCTCGCAGACCTTCTCGCGAACCTTGTCATCGTTCTCGCCGATGCCGCCGGTGAAAACGATCGCGTCGCAGCCGCCCATGGCCGCAGCGTAGCCGCCGACATACTTCTTGATCTGGTAGACAAGCATATCCCAAGCGAGCTTGGCGCGCTCGTTGCCCTGTTCGATGGCGTTTTCAATGTCACGCATGTCGGAGGAAACACCCGACACGCCTTCGAGGCCGGACTTTTTCTGCAGGATGTTGGTTGCGCCCGCGAAATCAACGCCGGCCTTTTCCGCGATCAGGGCGGGGATGCCGGGGTCAACGTCGCCGGAGCGGGTGCCCATGATGATGCCGGCGTTGGTGGTCATGCCCAAAGAGGTATCGACGACCTGACCGTTGACGACGGCGGAAATGGAGGAACCGTTGCCCAGATGGCAGGTGACAACCTTAAGATCCTTCTTGCCGGCAAGCTCAGCCAGACGGCCGGAGACAAAGCGGTGGCTCGTGCCGTGGAAGCCATAGCGGCGTACGCCGTATTTCTCGTAGTACTCATAGGGGATGCCGTACATATATGCCTTGGACGGCATCGTCTGATGGAACGCGGTGTCGAACACGGCGACCATCGGGGTTTTCTCGCCGAAAACCTTCTTGGAAGCGCGGATCGCCGCAAGGCCGGGAGGATTGTGCAGGGGCGCCAGCGTGGACAGCTCGTCGATGGCCTTGAGAACGTCCTCGGTGATCAGGACGGAGGAGGCGAATTTTTCGCCGCCGTGGACGGTGCGGTGACCGACAGCCGCGATTTCGGACATATCGTTGACAACCTTGTGCTCGCCGGTCGTCAGCAGCTTGAGAACCTCGGCAAATGCCTCGGCGTGAGTCGGGAACGGTACCTCATACTCGATCTTGGTGCCGTCGGCAAGCTTGTGGCCGATCATGCCGCCGTTGCCGATACGCTCGCAGTTGCCCTTGGCGATGACGGACTCGTTGTCCATATCAATCAGCTGATATTTCATCGAGGAGCTTCCTGCATTGATGACAAGAATTTTCATGGATGAATTTTCCTCCTTCTTTCAGTGGGGATGAGGTCTCGGAAAAAAACGGGAATTCCGAGAGGCTTTTCCTTGACTTTCTGCTCCCATCCTCCCTATAATAATATAATCTCGTAACAAGTTCAAGCAAATTCGGGCAAAATCTCCGGGAAAGGGAGGAAAATCCGCATGATCGTTGCCGCCGTTGCCGCTGAGTACAATCCGTTTCACAGCGGGCACGCATACCACATTGCCCAGACGCGCGCCGCGGGGGCAACGCATATCGCCGCCATTATGAGCGGCAACTTTACCCAGCGGGGAACGGCGGCCGTCGTCGAAAAGCGCGTGCGCGCCGCGGCGGCTATTGCGGGCGGAGCCGATCTGGTGGCGGAGCTTCCGCTGCCCTATGCGATGGCGAGCGCGCAGCGCTTCGCGGAGGGAGCCGCAGCGGTTGCGGCCGGGATGGGCTGTGTGGATCTTCTCTCCTTCGGCAGCGAGTCGGGCTATCTTTCGATTCTGCAGGCCGCTGCGGACGCGGTGGATTCTCCCGCCGTGCGTGAACGGATGGGAACGCATCTTTCTACGGGGATGACCTTTGCCCGGGCGCGTCAGCTCGCCGTAAGCGAACTGTGCGGAGACGAGGTGGCGGGCGTGCTTTCCTCCCCGAACGATACGCTTGCCGTCGAGTATATCCGGGCGCTTTGCGCGGCGAAGAGCAAAATCGTTCCCTTTGCCGTGCGGCGCGTGGGCGCCGCGCACGACAGCGGTGCTCCCGCGGGAGAGACGGCTTCCGCGTCGCATCTGCGGGCGCTTATCCGCGCGGACCGCAGCGGCGAGCTTGCGGGGTATATGCCCGCCGCCTCCTTTGCGGCGCTGGAGCGGGCTTTTACGGAGGGACTGGCTCCCTTTGACGACAAAAAGCTCGAGCCTGTGATTCTCGGTGTGCTCCGGCGGCTGACGCAGGAGGAGATCTCTCGTTTGCCGGATCTTTCCGAGGGACTGGAAAACCGCATCTACGCGGCGATCCGGCAGGCGGTCACGCTTGACGAGGTGTATGCGCTTGCCAAGAGCAAGCGGTATCCCGCGGCGCGGATCCGGCGCGCGGTGACGGCAGCTTTTCTGGGGCTGTACCGGCCGTTTGCAGACAGCCCCGTACCGTATGTGCGGATTCTGGGCTTCAACGCGAAAGGACGCGAGATTCTTGCGAGGATGAAGGAAACGGCTCTGCTTCCGGTTTCCGATTCACTGGCATATCTGCGAAAGCTTGGCGGTGATGCCGAGATGTTTGCACAGGAGGAGGCGCGCTCGACGGATCTGTATTTGATGGGCCTGCCCAGTCTGCTGCCCTGCGGATACGATTATACGGCACCCGGCGTGCGGCTGCTTTGAAGCCTTTTAAAAAAGAAAAGTGCGCGAAATACCAAAAAGAAGGATACGAAGAAAAGAGGAATCCATACCATGAATTATCATAAAATTCTCGCTCAGCCCGTACGGGAGATGAAGCCCTCCGGCATCCGCCGGTTCTTCACTCTTGCGGCCGAGAGGAAAAACGTCATCTCGCTTTCCGTGGGAGAGCCGGACTTTGCCACGCCGCTCGCCGCGCGGCAGGCCGCGATCCGCGATTTGGAGCAGGGCAACACGAAGTATACTGCGAACGCCGGTATGAAGGAGCTGCGCGAGGAGATTGCGCGCTATCTGACGCGTTTTGACCTTACATACGACCCGGAAAAAGAGATGTTTGTCACCGTCGGCGGCTCCGAGGCGATTGATCTTGCGATCCGCGCGCTGATCGAGCCGGGCGATGAGGTGATCGTCGTCGAGCCCTGCTTTGTATGCTACGCTCCCATGGCGCAGGTCTGCCACGCCAAGGTTGTGCATGTTTCCACCAAGCCGGAAAACGGCTTCGCACTGACGCCGGAAGAGCTTCGCGCCGCTCTCACGCCGAAGACAAAGCTTTTGGTGCTGCCTTTTCCGTCAAATCCCACCGGCGGCATCATGACCCGCAAACAGCTTGAAGCGATCGCCGAGGTGCTGCGCGGCACCGATGTGGTTGTGCTTTCCGACGAGATCTACGCCGAACTGACCTACAACGGACTGCATCATGTTTCGATTGCTTCGATCGAAGGAATGCGCGAGAGAACGATTGTGGTCAACGGTTTTTCCAAAGCGTATGCGATGACCGGCTGGCGTCTTGGCTATGCCTGCGGCCCGGAGCCGCTGATTTCCGAAATGCTGAAGCTGCATCAGTATGCGATCATGTGCGCGCCCACTGTCAGCCAGACTGCGGCGATCACGGCGATGCGCGAATGTGAAGAGGATATCATTCATATGCGTGAGAGCTACGACGCGCGCCGCCGCATGGTGGTGGACCGTCTCAATGCCATGGGGCTGGAGACGTTTGAGCCGAGAGGTGCGTTTTATGCGTTCCCGTGCATCCGGTCATCCGGCCTTTCGAGCGAGGAATTCTGCCAGCGTCTGCTGGAGGAAAAGGACGTTGCCATCGTGCCCGGCAATGCGTTCGGAGAAGCGGGCGAGGGATACGCACGGATTTCTTACTGTTATTCGGCGGAGCACCTGACCACGGCGCTTGACCGCATCGAGGAATTTTTGAAAGAGCTGAAAAAATGAAAGAGCCGGTCTTCCTCAGAGCCTATGCCAAACTCAATCTGACGCTCGCCGTCACGGGGCGCCGCGCCGACGGATATCATCTTCTTGATACGGTGATGCAGTCGGTCTCGCTCTGCGACCGCCTGACGGCGCGGAAAAGAGACACGGGTGTGCGGCTTGCCTGCGCGCATCCGGCGGTGCCGGCGGATGAAAGAAATACGGTTGTGCGCGCGGCAAACGCTTTTTTCGCCGCGGCGGGCATTTCGGGGGGCGTGGATTTTGCGCTTGAAAAACGTGTGCCGTTTGAAGCGGGGCTCGGCTCTGCCAGCGCCGATGCCGCCGCGGCTCTGGCCGCTCTCAGCAAACTGTACGGCGAGCCGTTTTCACCCGAGGAACTGCGGAGCCTTGCGCTGTCCGTCGGAGCGGACGTGCCGTTCTGTCTGACGGGCGGCACGAAGCGTGCGCAGGGAATCGGCGAGTTTCTTTCCGAGGCGCCGCCGCTGCAGAAGGGCGCGTTTGTGGTGATGAAGCCCTCCGCGGGCATATCGACGCCGCAGGCATACCGCGCCGTGGACGAGGCCGCCGCGGCGCTTCCCCATCCGAACGCGGATGAAATGACGGCGGCTCTTCTCTCCGGAGAACTCGACCGGATCGGCGCTCTCTGTGAAAACGATTTTCTTTTGTGCTGTCCGCTGCGGGAACCCGCACGCCTTGTTTCGGCGCTTCGCCGCATGGGGGCGCTCGGCGCGTCGATGACAGGCTCCGGTTCGGCGGTGTTCGGTCTGTTTGCAGACGAGGCTGCGGCGTACCGTGCCGCCGCGGCGCTGCGGGGAGAGGCGCCCTTCTGTGAGGTCGCCCTTCCCGTGCGGCACGGTGTTTTTTTCGAAATTGCATAAAAAAGGAAAATCCCGCCCATACTGTCACTGACAGAAAGGACGGGATTTTTTTGATTCGGACAAAAGCGGATAAAGCCGTATTTATTTTTGCCGCGGCGCTTGTGCTGCTGACGGCGTTTGCCGTATTCGACGGTTTTTACCGGCAATGCAGGGCCGTGCGGGAAAATACCCTTCGCCTGCATATCATTGCCAATTCCGACAGCGAGGCAGACCAAAAGAACAAGCTGCTGGTGCGCGACGCGGTGCTTGCCGAATATGCCGAGGCGCTTGCCGCAGGGGACAGCGTCGCAGACGCCGTTCGTGTGACGCAGCAGCTGACGGGAGCGATTTCCATGACGGCTCAAAAAACGCTGCGGTCCGCCGGCTGTGAGGATACGGTGACGGCTTCGGTGGTATCGATGTATTTCGACACGATCACTTACGACGACGGTAAAACGATGCCCGCCGGAGAATATGAGGCGCTTCGCATCGTGATCGGGGAAGGAGCGGGGCACAACTGGTGGTGCGTGATGTATCCGCCCCTGTGCGTGCCCGCTGCCGAAAAAAAGACGCTCACCCCGGAAGAGGAAAGAATTCTCTCTCTGAACGACACGCCCCATGTCACCGCAAAGTTTGCGGTTGTCGAGCTGTATGAAAAATTAAAGGCGGCCTGTTTCGGAAAATAAGAGGATAAAAGCCAAAAACGCCTTTATTTCTCTGAATTTTCCGAGCCCTGTACCTCAGAGCCGTCCCACTTGGCCTCGTCGCCGCCGGGAGGAGTTCCGTCTGCGGGAATGAAATGCGTCAGACCGCGCCGCGTTTCGGGGACGGCTTCGCCCCGGTCGAGCAGGTAGCCCAGCACCGCGCCCACCACATGGCGCAGCTGCATTCCGTGCAGGGGCGTGGGCCCGTAGATGCCGCGCGCCTCGCAGAAGAGGGGTATAATCTCATCGATGCTCATCGGCTGCGTCAGGATACCGCGCACCGTATTGACGACGCTTTCTACCACGGCGATATTTTTTTCAGCCAGCGCGGGCAGCTCCCGGCCGGAAACAAAGCCCCGGTGCGCCAGTACGCACCAACTGCAGGAGTCCGCGCCGACAGCTCGTTTTGCGGTGAGGTCCTGCGCGATGCAGCCCGTGTAAGGGGCGCGGAGCGTGGCGAGCACATCTTCGCTTGAGAGGACGTCGCCGACCACGAGCACGTTGTCCGGCGTGCGGAAGCATACGCAGTCCACGGTGTGGCCGGGGGTGTGCAGAACCTCGAATTCAGCGCCCGCGACAGTGACGGACGTTTGTGCAAAGCCGATGGTTTCATCCACGGGCCCGAGCGTACTGGAAAGCGTTTTGCTCTGGCGCACACGGTATGACGAGCGGAAGCCCAGCGCGGCAGAGAGCGCCTCGGCCGAGCGGCAGCCCGCGACCTCGCCTGCGGGAAGAATGACGGGCAGGCCGTATTTTTTTGCAAAGAGCCGGCAGTTGCCGAAATGATCGTGGTGCATATGAGTGGATAAAACGCCTCGGACAGGCAGCTTTTCTTTTATCAGAAGGGCGTCGAGCGCCTCGCCGTCGCACGGATGACCCGGATCAATTAAAATACAGCCGCCGTCCGGCAAAAGATAGACGGCGGTCATGGTAACGCCGTCGATGCAGGCGGTGCGGTCGGTGATGGGAATCAGTCTCATAAAAAGAACCTCTTTTGACACATATTCGGCTCGTCAGTCGAAGGAACCGACCTCGTCGAGCGTGAGGGAGTAGGCGGGCAGAAATTCCTCCAAGAAGACCTGCGCCGCGGGCAGCGCAAGCGACGGGTGCGCGCGGCAGGCGCGTTCCGCCTCGAAAAATTCGCGGTTGCCGGCGTTTCTTTCCTCGATGCATTTGATCAGGGCAGACAGCTTGTCCGCCGCCTTGACATAGGGGCCGTAAAGACCGCCGTCGGAAAAATACGGCGCAAAGGAACCCTGAAGCGGCGCGGGCAGCATCTCTAGAAGGCGGTTTGCGGCCTGCTCTTCAATCGCGCGGTAGGCCTCTCGAATTCCCTCGTCATGATATTTGACAGGTGTGGGAAGATCGCCGGTGATAATCTCCGGCGCGTCGTGATAGAGCGCGTACAGCACACCTTCGCCGGGAGAGAGACCCGCGTCGAAGCGCTCGTTGGCAATGGCGATCAGCGCGTGGGTCAGCAGCGCCGTTTCAAGCGTGTGCTCACAGAGCGTCTCCGTGCGGGAGGAGCGCATCAGCCCCCAGCGGTCGATATATTTCATGCGGGAAAGCATGGCAAAAAAGCCTTTCATATGGGCTTACCTCTTTTTCGTTTCGATCGGCCGTAAATGTTTCAGCCTTTAAAAGCAGTATAGCACATCCCCGCGAAAAAGGAAACTTTTCCTGCGGCGCAGTAAAATGACGTGGCATGCGCACCGAAATTGTGGTATCATGTGTTTCAAAAGGACCGCAGCTTGCTGTTTGCTTTTGGCGGTCCGCTTTTGACAGGCTGTTTGGAGGGATCCTTCTTGAACCGATGCATCAGAAAACCTCTGCCCGGCGCGGCACGGGCGTTTTTATACGCTTTTTTTCTTGCGTGCGCGATTTTTGTGCCGCTGATCGTTTACAACGGCGGCTGTTTTCTCTACATGGGCGACTACAATGTACAGCAGATCGCGTTCTATAAGCTTGCGCACGAGGCTGTGCGCAGCGGAGAGGTGTTCTGGAACTGGACGACGGATCTCGGCGCGAATTTTATCGGCTCGTACAGCTTTTATCTTCTGTTTTCGCCGTTTTTCTGGCTGACTCTTCCGTTCCCGACGCAGTGGGTTCCTTACCTGATGGGGCCTCTGCTGATTCTGAAAACGGCCTGCGCCGCTCTGACGGGCTATCTCTACATCAAGCGCTTCGTGCGCGATACGGGCTGGGCCGTGACGGGATCGCTGCTCTATGCCTTTTCGGGCTTTATGCTTTTCAACGTATTCTTTAATCATTTTCATGAGGCCTGCGTCTTTTTCCCGCTGATGCTGGTCGGCCTTGAAGAACTGGTGGAGCATGACCGCCGGGGTCTGTTCGCACTCACGGTGGCGGTCAACGCCTTTGTCAACTATTGGTTTTTCATCGGCGAAGTCATGTTCGTAATTCTGTATGTGATCGTGCGCATCATTACCGGAGGCTGGGGCTGCACGGTCAGAAAGTTTTTCCTGATCGCGCTGGAGTCGGTTACGGGGCTTTTGCTCGCCTGCGCGGCCTTTGTACCGTCGGTGCTTGCGATTCTCGGCAATCCGCGCACGGGCACATCCTCTCTGCTGACGGGGCAGCTGATGTGGATCTGGGGCTGGAATCAGCGCCTGCCCGCGATTCTCCAAAGCTTTTTCTTTCCGCCGGAGATTCCCAGCGCGCCCGCGTTTTTCCCTGAGATGGGGGCCAAGTGGTCGTCTCTGTCCGCGTGGTTGCCGCTGTTCTCCAGCACCGGCGTAATCGCGTTCTGCTGTGCGAAGAAGAAAAATTTTCACAAGCGGATGATTGTAATTTCGATGATCGCGGCGCTGGTGCCGGTATTCAATTCCGTATTTGTTCTGTTCAACGACTCGTACTATGCCAGATGGTTTTATATGCCCATTCTTATCATGTGCGCTGCGACGGCTTCGGCCCTTGAAGACCGGGACAAGCCGGAACTGCGCGCCGGCTGGCGGCGCGGACTGCGCTGGTGCACGGGCTTTGTTGCGGTTTTCATTCTGGCGGTGGGCTTTACGCCGTGCAGGGAGGATGGGAAAATCACCTTCGGCCTGTACGATGACGAGCTGCGCTTCTGGTTTCTTTCTCTGTCGGCCGTCATCTGCCTTGCGCTGACATGGATGCTTCTGTTCGGACTGTGGGACAGACGCTGCTTTCGACGGGTGACCGCGGGACTGCTGTCGGTCGTGACCGTCGGCTATTCGATCGGCTATATTGCGTCGGGCAAGCACTCCCGCGCTTATGACGAGCACTACCTCGAGATCGTCGTCAACGGGGGAGATGCCGTCACCGCGCAGGTGGAGGATCCGTTTGCAAGATGTGATTTTTACGATTGCGTGGACAACCTCGGCATGCAGTGGGGACTGCCGAACATCCAGTGCTTCCATTCGGTGGTGCCCGTTTCCGTGATGGATTTTTACACTTCTTTGGATATTAAACGGGATGTATCCTCTAAGCCGAAGGTCTCTTACCGCGCGCTGCGCGATCTGCTTTCGGTGCGCTGGCTCTTCATCGAAGAGGAGGAAGAGAACCAGGAACCCATGAACAACTTCAGCTTCGCGGATTTTCAGAACGGCTACTATATCTATGAGAACGATAACTGGCTCCCGATGGGCTTTGCCTTTGACACGGCGATCTCCGAAAAGGCGCTGGAGAATATTTCCGGCGAGCTGCGCAGTCGCTATCTGCTGCATGCGCTTGTGATGGATGAGGAAACCCTCGAGCGCAACGCGGACATCCTCACGGTGGAAGATGAGGTCGACCATGATGCGCTGAAAATCAGCCGTTATCAGGGAACTGTGGACGAAAGACGTTCGATGGCGGCCGATTCGTTTACGATCGACCGCAGAGGCTTCACCGCCGTGACGGAGTATGACAGGGAAAGAATGCTCTTTTTCTCCGTACCGTACGACGACGGCTGGAGCTGCATGGTCAACGGCGAACCCGCCCGCATTGAGCGCGTCGATTACGGCCTGACGGCCGTGCGTGTCCCTGCGGGAGAGGCGGTTGTGCGGTTCGACTATCTTGCGCCGGGACTGCGCGAGGGATGTATTTTTTCGCTGGCGGGATTGCTGCTGCTGATTGCGCAGCTGCTGGTTCCGGCGCTTTTCGGACGCAGGAAAAAACACTCCTGCGGGGCGGCTCTGCCCGCGGATGAGGTCGGGACGCTTTCCATCGAGGAATATTTGGAGACGCTTGACGAGCTGCCGCCGCCCGCCGGGCCGGATAAGGAGGAAACACCATGACGCTGTATCTGGTTGTGCCGTGCTACAACGAGGAAGAGGTTCTGCCGGAAACGGCGCGCCGCCTCGCAAAAAAGCTCGACGCGCTTTGCTCGGCGGGAAAAATCTCCGCCCAAAGCCGCGTTCTGTTTGTTGACGACGGCAGCCGCGACGCCACATGGAGTCTGATCGAGGCTGTCTCCGGGGAGGACGAGCGCTTCGGAGGAGTCAAGCTGTCGCGCAACCGCGGCCATCAGAACGCGCTGATGGCGGGTCTGACGACGGCGCTCGACCGACGCTGCGACGCGGTGATTTCGCTGGATGCCGATCTGCAGGACGATATAGACGCCGTCGACCGCATGGTGGACAGCTTTTTGGCGGGACACGATGTGGTGTACGGGGTGCGATCCTCGCGGGAGAAAGACACGTTTTTCAAACGTGCGACGGCGCAGGGCTTTTATAAATTCATGCGGCTTTTAGGCGTTGAACTTGTCTACAATCACGCGGACTACCGTCTGCTGTCGCGCCGCGCGCTCGAGGGACTGATGGAATTCGACGAGGTCAATCTGTTTTTGCGCGGCATTGTGCCGCAGATCGGCTATTCGAGCGACGTGGTGACTTACGAGCGCGGCGAGCGTTTCGCCGGAGAAAGCAAATATCCTCTTAAAAAAATGCTGTCCTTTGCGCTCGAGGGCGTGACCTCTTTTTCCGTGCGGCCGGTGCGCCTGCTTGCGTCGTGCGGGGCGCTGGTATTCGGCGTTTCGCTCTTTGTGCTGCTGGTGCTGGCGGTTCTGCGGCTGTGCACAGGCGGGATATCGGGCCTTTCTTTGGCGGTGGCCTCGCTCTGGACGCTCGGCGGGCTGCAGCTTTTCGGTATCGGCGTTGTCGGCGAGTATGTCAGCCGCGTCTATCAGGAATGCAAGCATCGTCCGCGGTTTTTGATCGAAAAAATCTCTCTGCGGTAAGAACCCGCCCCGGCAAATGAAAATTTTCCGAAACCGGTTGACAAATCCCCAAAGCTTTGCTATGATAATCAAGCACGCAAATCTTATATGCGGATATGGCGGAATCGGCAGACGCGCTAGATTCAGGTTCTAGTCGGGGCAACTCGGTGGAGGTTCAAGTCCTCTTATCCGCACCAACAAAAGCGATACGAATGTATCGCTTTTTTGTTTTTGTTTTTCTTTATCTTTTGAGAGGGACGACTCTGAAAAAGCCGCATCCGTCTTTTTGGATCGGGGAGAATATTTCTTTCGCGTATGCAAGGCGGGAGGCGGTTTCTTTTGCCGCATTGAAGTTTTATATTACGACAGGGACCGCGGACCGCTGCTTTTGACTTTGGCCGTGCAAACGGTCTTTTTTTTTACAGTGCGGGCCCGGTCGGTTTTCGAAGTGCTTTCTCTTCGCTTATATAAATAAAACATGGTAAAGTATCCGCCAAAACAGAAAATCTTTTTTAAATGAAGCACACTTTTTATGAAAGAAAAGGTCAAAAGAGATAAAAAAGTCTCAAAAGTCATTGAAACATCAAAAACATTTTCTTAAAATTGATTGACAGAAGGAATTTTCCGGGTTAGAATGTGAAAAAGGGATTCCCTAAATAGAGAGCCTCTTGATATGGAAAAAGAACACCGGGAAAACCCGGAAGAACGGAGGATCGATATGGAATTGCTGCAGCTGAGATATTTTCTTGTCGCGGCCAAGCATGAGCACATTACCCGTGCCGCCAAAGAACTGCATATTTCACAGTCCACGCTGAGCATCACAATCAATCGGTTGGAAACGGAGCTTGGCACCAGTCTGTTTGCACACAGCGGGCGCAATGTGCGCCTGAATGACGCCGGCCGTCTTGTGTACAAATATGCGCAGACGATTGCAAACCAACTGTCCGACATGCAGCAGGAGCTGCGCCGCCTCAACGGTGAAAAGGACAATACCATTGTAATTGCATCGACAAGCACGCGCTTTGTGCCGACTGCAATTCTCGGATTTTTGGAGGAAAACGACCACATCAAGGTCAAGCACTCCCGCGAGGATGTCGCCACGGTCAAGGCGAAGCTGCTTGCCCACGAGATTGATCTGGCCATCGCCTGCCCGCCGGTCAAGGGCGAGAACATTGAGACGAAAATCATGGGCGTCGAAGAGATCAAGGCGGTCGTTTCGGCGGACCATCCTCTTGCAAAGCAGAGCGCGGTACGCCTCGCCGATCTGGCGAAGGAGGAACTGCTCGCTCTGTCGACGGAGTATTCTTACCGGAATATGATGGATGATCTGTTTGAGCGCGAGGGACTGACGCCCAATTACGTATTTGAGGGCGGTCAGGCGACACTGATCGAGATGATGCGTCTGCACCGCGGCGTATCTTTGATCCCGACGCCGCTGTCACGGGATATGCCGGATCGGGAAGCGTTTGTCGAGGTGCCGATCTGCGAGCCGACGACCTACCGCACCATTGCCGTATCGTGGATGAAAGACCGTCAGCTTAACGAGCCGACAAAGAAATTTGCTCAGTATATCGTCGATTATCACCGCCGCATGTTCAGTGAGTGATTGCGGACGCTTTTTGAGTTTACACAGAAGAAGGCTTTGAACGGAAAATATAAAGCCTTTCGGCGGGCCCTTTGAAAAAGGGGCCCGCCGTGATTTCCGCCGTTTGGCGCGTTGTAGAAAAGAGGTTTTTTCTTGCAGAAGCAGGATTTTCGTCGGACATTTGTCCGTGATGCGGAGTATGGAGCCGCTTCGTTTGGAATCTGGGTGTTTCTTGCGCTGCTGACGGGAGCGCTGGTCGGTGCGGCGGGAACGCTGTTTTCCTTTGTGCTGCACTGGGTCAACGCCGCGCGAGCCGCGTATCCCCAGCTGCTCTGGGGCTTGCCGGCGGCGGGTGTGCTGATCGTATTTTTGTACCACATCGGCGGGGCGGATCATTCCCGCGGCACAAATCTTGTGCTTGAGGCCGTGCGCGGCGAGGCACAGCCGCCCGCAAAAATGGCTCCGCTGATTTTTGTCTCTACAGCGATTACTCATCTGTTCGGCGGCAGCGCCGGGCGGGAAGGCGCCGCTCTGCAGCTGGGCGGCAGTATCGGAAGTCTGCTTGGACATACGCTGCGCCTTGACGAAACAAAAATGCGCGGCGTTGTCATGTGCGGCATGAGCGCGGCTTTTGCAGCACTCTTCGGTACGCCGCTGACCGCGGCTGTTTTTTCTCTGGAGCTGGCGGCGGTCGGTGTGATGCGGTACGGGGCGCTCGTGCCCTGCGCGCTGTCGGCCGTCACAGCGAGTTCGATTGCCGCCGCCTGCGGTGTCGAGGCGGAGGGCTTTTCCCTTGCCGCGTGCGCCGTGACGCCGGTAAATCTGCTGCGCATGCTGGTTTTGGGAGCGCTGTGCGCGGGTGTCGGAATTTTGCTGTGTATCGTGCTGCACGCGGGAGGGCATCTGGCCGCCCGTCTTGTTTCCAACATGTATCTGCGCGCCGCACTCGGAGGCGCTCTTATTATCGGGCTGACGCTTCTGCTGGGCACGCGGGATTATCTCGGCGCGGGGATGGACGTGATTGCTCGCGCGGTGGAGGAGGGAGAAACCTCTCCCGGTGCTTTTCTGTTCAAGATGCTGTTTACTTCGATCACACTGGGCTGCGGCTTTAAGGGCGGCGAGATTGTACCGACCTTTTTTGTGGGGGCGACCTTTGGCTGTGCCGTGGGCGGTCTGCTCGGGCTGGATCCGTGCTTTGCCGCGGCCGTCGCGCTGATCTGTCTGTTTTGTGCAGTGACAAACTGCCCGATGGCTTCGCTGCTGCTGGCGTTTGAGCTTTTCGGTTTTGTTTCGCCGGCGCTGTTTCTCGTAGCGGTATCGGTGAGTTATATGATTTCCGGATATTACAGTTTGTATAGTTCGCAGCTTTTTACCGAGGACAAGCTCAACCCTGTTTCTTCGCCGCATCAGGGACACTGATCCGGCAAACCACGGAAAAAGGAGACCGCAGTTATGCTTCGTACCGTTTGGCTTATTTTTTTAGAGGTATTTTATCTAACCGGGACGCTGTTTCGGCGTCCGCGCTGTGATGCGCTGAAAAAGCGCGGCGACACGGCCGGAGCGGATGCAATCGTGTTTGATGTCGCACAGCGCTGGGCTCGCTTTACGCTGCGTGCCGCGGGGGCGCGCGTCGAAACGCAGGGTCTTGAAAATCTGCCGGCGGACGATATGCCGGCGGTTTATGTGGGAAATCACCAAGGCTATTTTGATATCATGCTGGTGCTCGGTTATTTGGGAGGGGCGAAAGCCCTGCTCTCGAAAAAATCGATCGGCAAGGTTCCGATCGCCCGTGGATGGATGGAGCGGTTTCGCTGCGTATTTGTCAACCGTGAGGATCCCCGCGGCGCGGCGGCGGCATTCCGCGAGGCGGCGGGCAATGTCGAGGCCGGGTATCCGATCATCATTTTTCCGGAAGGAACGCGCAGCCGCGACGGCAAGGTCGCCCAGTTTAAGGCGGGAGCGTTTCGGATCGCGCAGAAGAGCCATGTACCGGTCGTTCCGTTTTGTATCGACGGCACCGGATTGTTTTTTGAGAGAAACGGTAAGCGGATCAATCCGGAGGTCACGCTGCGCCTGCGCGTACTGCCTGCTGTAGACACATCGGCTTATACGCGCGACGACTGGAAAGCTCTGCCGGCTCTTTGTGAAGAGCAGGTACGCGCAGCGCTTGACGAGATGCGCGCGGAAAAGGTATAATATAGTTTTACAAGAAACAAGAGACAGAACACCGGTTCCCCTAAGCGCTTTTAACCCATCGGGCCCGGCTGCTGCGATGCTTTTTGAACCGAGGGAAGGGACGGGATTCTGTATGACACGAACGCAAAAGGGGACTCTGCTTGTTGTACTGTCAGCGATGTCTTTCGGCATCATGCCGCTGTTGGTGACGCGTATTTACGCCTATGGCTGCAGTGCTGCGACACTGCTGTTTTTTCGGCAGTTGCTGCCGCTGCCGCTGTTTTTATGGCTGTCTCGGGGTGAGCTTGGCCGCACCCTGCGGGAAAGAGGAACAAAGCTTGCCGCCGCGTCGCTTTTTTCCGCGGTGATCACGCCGCTTCTGCTGCTGAACTCCTATTTGTACATTGCATCCGGAATGGCGACGACGCTGCACTTTGTTTATCCCATGTTCGTGTTTGTGATCGAGACGCTCTTTTTCCGCAAGCCGTTTCGCGCGGCAAAGCTTCTTTGTTATATGTTCTGCGCGGCGGGCGTCGGGCTGCTGCAGGGCGGATCCTCCGCGGGTAATCTGCTCGGCGTGGCAATCGCACTTTTGTCCGGCGTAACATACGCGGTGTTTATTGTGATGCTTGAGCGTGCCGACGTCGGCAGCTACAGTCCATATGCCGTGAATACGGTGGTTCTTATGGTGAGCTGTGTCGCGGTGTTTTTTTATGGCGCGGCGATGCACTCGCTGACCTTTGACTTGCCCCTGCGCGCTTATGGGCTGATTTTTATCTTTGCGATGCTGATTGCGATTGTGGGCAGTATGTTTTTTCAAATCGGCGTGTCATGTATCGGCGGGCAGAAGGCCGCGCTGTTCAGCTGTCTTGAGCCGATCACGAGCGTATTCTGCGGGGTATTGGTGCTGCGCGAGGGACTGACACTGCGCGCGGTAATAGGTACGGCAGTAATTCTTGCGGCGATTACAGCGTCGGTGCTGTTGGATGCTAAAAAATCATCGGTAAAAAACAGAGGAAAAAGTGAAATTCATTTTTGTGAAAATTAACAAAATTTAAATGTTTATATTGACATTTCATCCAATCGTGGTAAACTGAAATGCATCAAGGCAATGGCGCTGCGGACAGGGAGTTTTCTCCCGCCCGACAGCGCCTGTTTTGCTTTCTAACTGCAGTTAAAGAAAAAAGAAAAGGATCGAAAAAGAACGCGCAAGGGCGTGCGTTCTGCCGGAGAGAGGAAAAGCTCACCGGCGGAACACACGCCCTTCGTTTATTTGGATTGGAGATGGCTGCAAAATGGATATGAGCGTATGGTACTTGTTGGGCGCCGTGCTGGTTTTTTTCATGCAGTGCGGATTTGCAATGGTGGAAACCGGCTTTACACGCGCAAAAAACGCCGGCAACATCATTATGAAAAACCTGATGGATTTTTGCATCGGTACGGCGGTATTCTGCCTTCTCGGCTACGGACTGATGAACAGCGACACCTATCTGTTCGGCGTGATCGGGATGCCGGAATACGGACTGTTTACGGACTTTGCATCTTTTAACTGGTCGAACTTCTTCTTTCAGCTGGTGTTCTGCGCAACTGCCGCGACGATTGTTTCCGGTGCGATGGCGGAACGCACGAAGTTTGTCACCTATTGTATCTATTCCGGCGTAATTTCCGCAGTGATTTACCCGATTGAAGCAGGCTGGGTGTGGAATTCGCAGGGCTGGCTCGCGCAGCTTGGCTTTGTGGATTTCGCGGGATCCGCAGTCATTCATATGGTCGGAGGCCTCACTGCCTTTATCGGCGCGAAAATGCTGGGCCCCCGCATCGGCAAGTATACGAAGGACCATGAAGGCAAAACCGTTGTCAATGCGATCCCCGGCCATTCTTTGACGCTCGGTGCGCTGGGCGTGTTTATCCTCTGGTTCGCTTGGTATGGCTTTAACGGCGCAGCGGCGGCCGATGTGACGTCTTTGGCGCAGATTCTGGGTACCACGACCATCGCTCCCGCGGTGGCGACCGTGGCGAGCATGATGGATACATGGGTGCGCCATGGAAAGCCAGACGTCTCCATGTGCCTCAACGCTTCTCTGGCCGGTCTTGTCGCAATCACGGCGGGCTGTGCAAATGTAGATGCCTTCGGTGCTTTGATCATCGGTATTGCGTCGGGACTGCTGGTTGACTTCGCCGCGGAATTTATCGATCAGAAGCTGCATGTCGACGATCCTGTCGGCGCGGTGGCGGTTCACTGCTGCAACGGTATCTGGGGCGCCGTCGCGGTCGGCTTGTTTGATACAAAAACCGGCGTACTTTATGGCGGCGGCTTTCATCAACTTGGTGTGCAGCTGCTCGGAGTTGCGGTGATTGCAGTTTATATCGTGGTCACAATGAGCATTGTCTTTAAAATTCTTGAGATGACGGTCGGGCTGCGTGTCACTCCCGAGGAGGAGATTATGGGTCTGGACGTGTGCGAGCATGGATTGACAAGCGCCTACGCGGACTTTCTTCCGTCCGACCCCGGTTTCATCGGGCAGGGGGGTGTGCCCGCGCCCGTGGATGTATCCGATGTGGAACCCGCGCCGATTCGGCTGCATACAGCCGAGGGAGACGGCAAGTTTACAATGGTTTCGATTTTCTGCAATGAGGATCGTTTCTCGGCGCTGCGTGACGCGCTGGCGCAGATCGGCATAACGGGCATGACGGTGACGAATGTCATGGGATGCGGCCTGCAGAAAGGCAAATCCGGCCAGTACCGCGGCGTGAAAATGAGCATGAAGCTCAGTCCGAAAATCCGTGTGGACATCGTAGTTTCCACGGTGGATCCCGCGCTGGTCGCCGCTGTCGCACGCAAGGCGCTCTATACCGGTGAAACCGGTGACGGCAAGATTTTTGTCACCGATGTGGAGGACATTCTGCGCGTCAGCACGGGTGAGACCGGCTATGACGCACTTGCGGCGGAGTAAGGATACTTTCTTTTGCGGGGAAGCGGACCATTCTTCCCTGCGTCCTCTTTTCCGGCGGGCCGAACCCGCACGGTCTCCGGCTTTGCCTTCGCGCCGGCTGGCGGCGCGGCTTGGCCGGAAACCGCAATCCGGCAGGCGTGCTTTCTTACGGAAAGCACGCCTGCTTTTTTCTGCAATCTTCGCACTGCGGGTCTTGTGCGCGCCGCGCACAATGTGGTATCATAACCGCAGAGCGGCTTGGCGGGAAAGCTTGCGTCAAACCGCCTTCGCGGGAAGAAAATGCCCGTGCGGAGAAAAAGGAGTGTTTCTTACGAAAAAAG
Organism: uncultured Oscillospiraceae bacterium; assembly: GCA_934232845.1. Taxonomy (GTDB): domain Bacteria; phylum Bacillota; class Clostridia; order Oscillospirales; family Ruminococcaceae; genus Yanshouia. Next base: position 20,448 of record CAKQGD010000008.1, on the reverse strand, counting down.
CAATTTTTGTTTTGGCTGCGCTTGTCTGGATCGCCGGTGCGGCAGGATTTTTGTATCTGTTTCTGCGGGACGGTACCAGTGTGTACGGAGCCATTGCGATTTTATGCGGCATGGCAAACTGTCTCTGGCTGACGTACGGGCGGGATTTGATGAAAAAGTGATGGCTTTGCATCCGTCGTTTTCAATGAAAACCTCTTCGGCGGAGAGAAGGGAAGTATTTCGATATGATTTATTTTTTAGAGGATGACGACAGCATCCGAAAACTGGTCGTGTATGCGCTGAAGGCGCAGGGCTTTGAGGCAGAGGGCTTTGCCTCGCCCGCGGAATTTTGGCCCGCATTGGAGCGGGAGACGCCGGAGCTTCTGCTGCTGGATTTAATGCTGCCGGGGGAGGACGGGCTTTCCGTTTTGAAAAAGCTGCGTGTCCGCGGCGCGACGCGTGATCTGCCCGTGATTTTGCTGACGGCAAAAAACAGCGAATACGACAAGGTCGTCGGCCTCGACAGCGGTGCGGATGATTTTATCGGAAAACCCTTCGGTATGATGGAACTGGTCGCGCGTGTGCGTGCACTGTTGCGCCGCACAAAAAGAGGAGAAACGCCCGCGGAATATCACATCGGGGCTCTTTCGGTGCGTCCGCAGCGGCATGAGGTGCGCGTGAACGGCGGGGAGATAACCCTGACGCACAAGGAGTTTGAGCTGCTCTGTCTGCTGATGGAGAACGAAGGACTTGTTTTGACGCGGGACACCATTATGGACCGCGTCTGGGGCAGCGACTTCGACGGAGAAAACCGAACGGTCGACGTACATGTGCGCACGCTGCGCGCGAAGCTCGGAGAAGCGGGCGCCTGCATCGAAACAGTGCGCGGCGTCGGCTATAAAATCGGAGGCGGCCATGAGGCTTAAAATTTTTCGGGGCGCCTTTGCGGTCTGTCTGGCGGTGCTGCTGGTCTGTGCCGCATTGTTTTGGGGGGCACTGTCTCATATCTACGAGGAGCAGCTCTTCACGCAGCTTGCGGCGGAGGCGGCTTATGTCGCGCAGGGGGTGCAGATATCGGGGGAGGAATACTTCAATGCGCTCAAAACGGATGACCGCGTGACATGGATCGATGCGGACGGCAGAGTTCTCTATGACAGTGCGGCGGACGCTGCGTCGATGGAAAACCACCTCGGCCGCGAAGAAATTTCACAGGCGATCGAGAGAGGAACGGGGCGAAGCGTGCATTTCTCCGATACGCTGCTGAAAAAAACGTTTTATTGCGCGCAGCGCCTGACGAATGGGACGGTTGTACGTGTTTCCTGCACACAGGGCACGGCCGCTGCACTGCTGATGCGGCTGATGAAGCCGATCGTCTGGGCCGTTTTGGTTGTGGCGGCGCTGTCCGGCTTTTTGGCGTCATGGCTGGCAGGGCAGATCATAAGGCCGCTCAATTCAATCGATCTGGATCATCCGGAACGAAATCATACATATCAGGAGCTTGCGCCTCTTACAGATCGTTTGACCGAGCAGAACCGAACGATTCGCCGTCAGATGCAGGAGCTGGAGCGCCGTCAGCGCGACTTCACAGCGATCACGGAAAATATGAGCGAGGGCTTTTTGCTCTTGGATCGAAAAGGAAATATTCTTTCCGGCAATCAGAGCGCCCGCCGCCTGCTGACGGAGAAAGCCGCTCTCGTCAGCAAAAAGACAGCCCGCCGCGAGTTGGCCGATGCAGCGCAGGAAGCGCTTGCGGGTGTGCGGGGAGAACGCAGGATGGAGGACGGCGCGCACTGTCTGCGTGTGATTGCGACCCCGGTCACGGAAAACGGACAGGTCACCGGCGCGGTGCTGCTGGTGATGGATGTGACCGAGAACGAGCGCCGCGAGCAGCTGAGAAGAGAATTTTCCGCAAACGTGTCCCACGAGCTGAAAACCCCGCTGACGTCGATTTCCGGCTTTGCCGAGCTGATGAAGGAGGGACTGGTTTCTCCGGATAAAATCCGCGAGTTTTCCGGAGATATCTATGCGGAGTCGCAGCGTTTGATCGCGCTGGTGGAGGATATTCTGCGCCTGTCAAAGCTGGATGAGGACGAACCGGTGTTTGAGCGCGAAACGGTCGATTTGTATGCGCTGGCGCAGGAGACGCTGCGCCGCCTGCAGAGCGCCGCGGATGCGAAAGATGTGACAATGCGTCTGGAGGGGGGCAAAACGCCGCTGACGGGCGCGCGCCCCGTGCTGGAGGAAATACTGACGAGCCTGTGCGACAACGCGGTAAAATACAACCGTCCGGGCGGAACGGTTACCGTTACGGTGAAGCCGCGGGAGGGTACGGGTGCGGTTCTCTGCGTCGAGGATACGGGCGTCGGAATTCCCCTTGAGGACCAAAACCGTGTGTTTGAACGGTTTTACCGTGTGGATAAGAGCCGCTCCGGCGCGGTGGAGGGAACGGGGCTCGGACTGTCGATCGTGCGGCATGGCGCCGAGTACCATCATGCGCGCGTACAGTTGGAAAGCACGCCCGGCGAAGGAACGAAAGTTACGGTGGTGTTCTGAACCGCGAAAGACAAACGGATAAAGCTTAGAATAGGTTCCCCGGAACATTTCCCAAAGGGAAAGCGCCGGGGAATTCTTTATAAAGGGATGAGATAAAAACAGAAAAACCGTCGGAGATTTGCCGCATGCATGGCGGCAACTGCGGCTGCGCTTTATGCGCTGAATTCACCGATTTCCAGGCTGCTGCTGAACGGGACTGCGCCGGCGGTTATGGCGGCGCTGCTGTATTGGGGAGCGGGAGTTAGGATTTTAACCGTGCGGCTGGTGCAAAAACAAACCGGCATCGCATCAAAGGAGCAGCCGCTTTCTCAAAAAGACCTTCCCTACGCAATCGGCATGGTGCTGCCGGACATTTCGCGCCGATCTCTTTGATGGCGGGTCTGACGATGACGAGTGCGGCAAACGCTTCTCTGCTGAATCATTTTGAGATTGCGGCCACATCTGTGATCGCCATGTGTGTTTAAAGAAAAAATCCCCAAAAGACTGTGGACCGCTATAGCGCTTGTCACGCTGTCAAGTATCGTTCTTACGATGGAGGATGCGGGAAGCTTGGATTTTTCCGCAGGCTCTCTTCTTGTGCTGCTCGCTTGTATCTGCTGGGGATTTAAAAACAACTGCACGCGTATGCTTTCGAAGAAAGATTCTCTCGAAATTGTCGTGACCAAGGGATTCGGCTCGGGAACGGGCGCGATGGCGATTGCGCTCGCCGTGGGAGAACGGCTGCCGGATCTGAAACATGTCGTTTGTGTGCTGCTGCTTGGGCTCGCGTCGTACGGATTGAGCATTTTCTTTTATATTTGTGCGCAGCGTGAATTGGGAGCCGCCAAAACAAGCGCTTGTTATGCGGTTTCCCCCTTTCATCGGAACGGCGCTGTCCCTGATTGTTTTTCGGCAGCCTCCGACGGCTTTCTTCATGGCAGCTTTGCTTTTTATGGGGTGGGAGTTTATTTTGCCTCGACGGATCCGGGCGCAGAAGAAACGGCATGACCGTTCCAAAATAAATGAACAAAAACAGGATTCGCACGGCAGGAGTTCCTGCCGTTTATTTTTTGGAAAGCCGCCGAAGGCCGCTGTATGCCGGAAAACACGGAAAGTTTTCAGCGTGAAATGGATAGAGCCAAAAAGATTTGTAAAGAATTTATGAAAGCGCTTGACATTTCTCACATCGGGTGGTAGATTGATAATCGTTAGCACTCGATATATTTGAGTGCTAAAGACATAGAAAGGAAGGAACCGGCAAAATGGCTGTTGACGATCGCAGACTGCTGATTCTCGCGGCGGTTGTCGAGCGGTTCATTGAAACGGGAGAGCCCGTCGGCTCAAAGTACGTCGCAGAGCTGATGAACCACGCCGTTTCTTCCGCGACAATCCGAAACGATATGGCGGCGCTTGAGGACGAGGGATTGCTCGATCATATGCACACCTCCTCCGGACGGGTGCCGACGCATCTCGGTTACCGCGTGTATATCAACCGGATTATGAAAAAAGTCCCTCTCAGTCAGAGAGAGCGTGCACAGATTGACGCGCTGTTCAACGTGCGCAACGCAGACCCGGACCAAGTGCTGGAGGACGCGGCGGAGTCGCTGGCGCAGCTGACCGGCATGGCGACGGTCACGGCCACAATGCTGCGCAGTACCGTGACCGTGCGGCGCGTGGAGATCATTCCCGCGGGGCCGCGCACAGTGGTGATTCTGCTGATTGCATCCTCCGGTGTCATTCGCAGCAGGGTCTGTCGGGTGGATTTCAACGTCACCGATGCGATTGTGGATTTTTTCATCAAGTTTGCAAATTCCCGGCTGGTCGGGCGCAGTCTCGATGAAATCACTTCGTCGTACATCAGCTCGGTCAGCGTTTCGCTGGGAGAATACGCCCGGCTGTTTATGCCGGTCTTCGCCGCGCTGTATGAGCTGGTGCGCGAAATTGATTCGGGCCAATATGTGGCACGTGGCATGACGAATCTGCTCGATTATGCCGAGCTCGACCGCACGACGAACGAATTGCTGCGGTTTCTTGAGGACAGAGACGGCGTTGTACAGCTTTTAGAGCATGGCAGTCACGCTACGGATGTTTATATCGGGCGTGAAAGCGCAGCCGCACAGCTCACCGAGAGTTCCGTGCTACTGTCCCGCTACCGCATCGGAGACAATGCCGCCGGTGTGATCGCCGTGGTGGGACCCGTGCGGATGGACTACGCCCGCCTGCTGCCGAAAGTGGAATATTTCGGAAGAACGCTTGGGAGCCTGCTGAGCGAGACTTATACCGAAGAATGAGGAAGGAGCCGACACACATGGCTGACGAAATCAAAGACGCCGCCCTCGACCTAAAGGAAAAGGAAGAGGCCGGGCAGTCCCCCGAAACGGAAGAGACGCCTGCTTCTGCCGGATCGAAGGAAAAAGCAAAAAAAGAGAAAAAGCAAAAGAAACCCACGGAGCTGGAAAAGCTTCAGACTGATTATAATGATCTCAACGACCGGTATATGCGGCTTGCGGCGGAGTATGACAACTACCGCAAGAGAAGCGCCCGCGAGCGCGAGCAGATCTGGCCCGATGCTACGGCGGCGGCCGCCGCGCAGTTCTTGGGTGTGGCAGATAACTTTGAGCGGGCGATTAACGCCCAGTGCACTGATCCCGAGTTCAAAAAAGGGATGGAAATGACATTTCGTTCCTTGACGGACGCGCTTGCAAAGCTTGGCGTCGCTGCTTTCGGAGAAGAGGGAGAGACATTTGATCCCGTACGGCACAACGCCGTGATGCATGTCGACGATGAGGCGCTCGGCGAGGGTGAAATCGTGCAGGTTCTGCAGAAAGGATATTCCCTTGGCGACAGAGTTCTGCGCTGCGCAATGGTAAAAGTTGCAAATTGAGCCGCGCAAAGCGAGGCTTTCTATTAAATAGAAACACAACATTTGGATTGATATAGGAGGAATTTTATTATGGGAAAGATTATCGGCATTGACCTTGGCACCACGAATTCCTGCGTTGCCGTCATGGAAGGCGGCGAGCCCATTGTCATCGCGAACGCGGAGGGCGCCCGCACGACTCCGTCCGTTGTGGCGTTTTCCAAAACCGGAGAGCGCATGGTCGGTCAGGTCGCAAAGCGTCAGGCAATTACGAACCCCGACCGCACCGTCAGCTCAATCAAGCGTCAGATGGGCAGCAATTATACGGTTTCCATTGACGATAAAAAGTTTACCCCGCAGGAGATTTCCGCAATGATTCTGCAGAAGCTCAAGGCCGACGCAGAGGCATATCTCGGCGGCACGGTGACCGAGGCGGTTATTACCGTTCCGGCGTACTTCACCGACGCGCAGCGCCAGGCCACCAAGGACGCGGGCCGTATTGCGGGTCTTGACGTCAAGCGTATCATCAACGAGCCGACCGCGGCCGCGCTTGCGTACGGCATTGATAAGGAGACCGACCAGAAGGTTATGGTCTATGACCTCGGCGGCGGTACGTTCGATGTTTCCATCATCGAGATGGGCGACGGCGTACAGGAGGTTCTCGCGACCGCCGGCAATAACCGTCTTGGCGGCGATGACTTTGATGATCGCCTGATCCGCTATATGTGCGGTGAATTCAAGAAGGAGACCGGCGTCGACCTCTCCGGCGACAAGATGGCTATGCAGCGTCTGAAAGAAGCCGCTGAAAAGGCGAAAATCGATCTTTCCGGCATGACGACCGCGCAGGTGAACCTGCCGTTTATCACGGCGGACGCCAACGGCCCGAAGCATCTCGACATGACGATTACCCGCGCAAAGTTCAACGAGCTGACTGCCGATCTCGTGGCTGCAACGATGGGCCCGGTCAAGCAGGCGATGTCCGACTCGGGACTTTCCGCTTCTCAGATCGACAAGGTGCTGATGGTCGGCGGTTCGTCCCGTATTCCGGCTGTCACAGAGGCAGTCAAGAACTTCATGGGCAAAGAGCCCTTTAAGGGCATCAACCCCGATGAGTGCGTCGCAGTGGGCGCGGCGATTCAGGGCGGCGTGCTCGGCGGCGACGTCAAGGGCCTGCTGCTGCTCGATGTGACCCCGCTGTCTCTCGGCATTGAGACGCTGGGCGGCGTGTTTACCAAGATTATCGAAAGAAACACCACCATTCCGACGAAGAAGAGCCAGGTCTTCTCTACCGCTGCGGACAATCAGACCTCCGTGGAAATCCACGTGCTGCAGGGCGAACGCGAGATGGCCTCCGGCAACAAGACGCTGGGCGTGTTCCATCTTGACGGCATTCTGCCTGCGCGCCGCGGCGTGCCTCAGATCGAGGTCACCTTTGACATCGATGCGAACGGCATCGTGCACGTCTATGCCAAGGACAAGGGCACTGGCAAGGAGCAGAACATCACCATTTCTTCGAGCACCAACATGACGAAGGAAGATATCGATAAAGCAGTCAAGGACGCCGAGCAGTTTGCCGCGGAGGATAAGAAGGTCCGTGAGCAGGCCGATATCCGCAATGCGGGCGATCAGCTTGTCTATCAGACCGAGCAGGCGCTCGGCGAGTTGGGCGACAAGATCGACGCGGGCGCGAAAGGCGAGGTGCAGCAGAAGCTCGACGCCCTGAAGGAAGCTCTCAAGGGCAGCGACTACGAGCTGATCAAGACCGGAACCGAATCTCTGCAGAAGAAGTTCATGGAGATTTCCGAACAGCTCTACAAGGCGCAGGCCGCGCAGCAGGGCGGTGCACAGGGCGCTCCCGGAGCAGGGGCGCAGGGCGGCGCACAGGGCGGCGCCGGAGACGATTTCGTCGACGCGGACTTCAAGGACGCCGACTGATTTTTCCCGAGAAAGAAAACAAAGGACCTCCGACCGCAGCGGGCCGGAGGTCCCCGCCTGTCGGCAGAAATCTTCAGCCGGCGGTTTCCCTTTTGTGAAAACGGGAAGCGGAGCCTGCGAAAGAATGCTTACGCGGACTTTGGCGCATTTTTCATCTGACAGATAAAGGACTGAAGCGATATGGCGGAAAAACGCGATTATTACGAGGTGCTCGGCGTACAGAAGGGTGCGTCCGAGGACGAAATTAAAAAAGCCTACCGCGCTCTTGCAAAAAAATATCATCCCGATTTAAATCCCGGCGACAAGAATGCCGAGGCAAAGTTCAAAGAGGTCGGCGAGGCGTACGAGGTGCTTTCCGACAAGGAGAAGCGCAGCCGGTACGATCAGTTCGGCCATGCGGGAGTCGATCCCAACTTCGGCGCGGGAGGCGGCTTCTCCGGCGGCTTCGGCGGCTTTGAGGACGTCGATCTCGGGGATATTTTCGGCAGCTTTTTCGGCGGCTTCGGCGGCTCGACCCGTACACGCAACCCGAACGGCCCGATCCGCGGCGGCGATATCGAAATGACGATTTCGCTGACCTTTACCGAGGCGGCACTGGGCTGTAAAAAGGACATTACCGTGACGCATCTTGAGACCTGCGCCGAATGTGAAGGCTCGGGAGCGGCCAAGGGCACACATGCAGAAACCTGTTCGACCTGCGGCGGTTCGGGACAGATCCGCACAACCGAGCGTACGATGCTCGGTATGATGCAGGTCACAAAACCCTGCCCGACCTGCGGCGGACGCGGGCGCGTCATTCAATCTCCCTGTACGGCCTGCAACGGCAAGGGGCGTGTGCGAAAGCGCAGAAAGCTGACGGTCACGGTGCCGGCGGGCATTGACCACGGACAGACTTTCAGCCTGCGCGGTCAGGGCGACGCGGGCGCAAACAACGGCCCGGCGGGCGACGCGCACATCACGGTCAGCGTGCAGAAAGATCCGGTGTTTGAGCGTGACGGTTATGATGTGTGGTGCGACATTCCTCTGACGTTTGCACAGGCGGCACTCGGCGACGAGATCACCGTGCCGACGATTGAAGGCAATGTAAAATATACAATTCCGGAAGGAACACAGCCGGGCACGGTGTTTCGGCTTAAGGGACGCGGCGTGCCGTATGTCTCGGGGCGCGGCAAGGGCGATCAGTTTGTGCGCGTCGGAGTGGAGATTCCGCGCGGGCTCAGCCAGAAGCAGAAAGACGCCATTCGCGATCTTGACGCCACTCTGACCGATCGCCATTATGAGAAACAAAAAAGCTTCTTTGGGCGTTTTCGTGATAAAAAATAACCGTTTTGAGCGGCGCTCTCCTGTTTGCGCGGGGGAGAGAGCGCCGCTCTTTTGGTTTGCTTGGAATTCTTTAAACGATGCTGTGATGAATTTCATAGGATTTCCACGAAAACGCACTTGTATGAGAGAGAGAAGTATCATATAATAAAGAATGGAACCCAAAAGAAATGGAGTGTTGGAAACAACCATGATAAAACGACTGCTGTGTCTTTGCCTTTGCATTTGTCTTCTTGTCTCCTGCGGTTCGCAGACAAATGTTTCTGAGCCGTCCGGTGCGGACGGAATGCCGATGGACTTTTCCGTTTCCGAACAGAGCGGCATAAAATTCTCGTTTGAATCTCCGGAGGATTCGATTTATACCATGCTCTATGAGCCGCTTTCCGACGCAAAGGTGCAGGCGGCATTCGGCATCTGCATTCTTGACGGTTATGAATCTGACTGGACGGGCGATACGGACACCACAAGCAGCTATGCGATCTATGATCCGGAAACGAAGGAAACTTTCGCGACGGTGACCGTGCAGACCGCGCCGCCCGACCCCAAGTCCTATTATGGGGTGACGACCGACGAAGAGGTTCTGCATGAGATGCAGCCGAGTTTTTTCACGGCGGAAAATTTCCACGCCGGGCTGCGGAAGAACATTGTAGAGGATTTCGGCTATGATCTGATGATCGATTGGCTTGGCACGGCGTTCGGTGCGCCGACCGGCTATCTGGAATTTGCAGACCCGGACAGCGGCACACACTCGATGCGCTTTTATCTGTGCAATGACAATTTGAGCGAATATTTTTATTCCTTTACGATCCGCGCGGATGTTCCCGCGGAGGATGAGGAAAAAATTCGGGATCTTCGCACGATGATTTTCTCGCTGCACATTATGGATGTGCTCACCGACGGAAATACGGAAGAGACTGGCTTCACGTTTGAATAAGAGAATTCTTTTAAAAACAGGCGTTCGCAGAGCGGACGCCTGTTTTCTATTCGGCACAGACAATTTTGCAAGATACGAAAAAAAGCGGGCGCCTTTGGAAAACGCCCGCTTAGGAATTTTAAAGTTTGTGTGAGAAGGCGCAGTTTATTCCTCCATCTGCCTGCCCAAAAAGCCTGCGGCGACGCTGATCAGTTTAGAATCAGCTTCCTCCGCCGTTTCGGGGCCGTCCCCCGCAAGGAACATCACGGAGCCGCACACGTCGCCCGCGGCGACGATTGGCGCCGCTGCGATTGCGTAGCGGTCCACGCCCTCGACGGGATGCAGGCGCGTTTGATCCGCGGTGTCATGCAAATGGAAATGGCGCGCTTCCATCAGCTCCTCCAGAGCCGGAGAGACACGGCGCTCTAACAGTTCCTTTTTCGGCACGCCCGCGACGGCGACCACATGGTCCCGGTCGCATACCACGACGGGATGCCCGCTGACGCGGTACATTACGTCGGCGTACTGTGAGGCGAATGTTCCCAGCTCGCCGATCGGGGAATATTTTTTAAAAATAACTTCTCCGTCGTTGCTCGTGTAAATTTCCAGAGGGTCGCCTTCGCGGATTCTCATGGTGCGCCGAATCTCCTTTGGAATGACGACGCGGCCCAGGTCGTCGATGCGGCGCACGATACCGGTAGCTTTCATATCGAAAAATTCCTCCTGTGAATGCTTGGATTTGGCATCCATAGTATTCGCAGGAGAAAGAGGGTTATTCTGTTTTTCCGAATTTGGAGCAAACCGGGACGAAATTTTCTTTTTGATTCTGCTGCCAGCGCCATGCGTCGCGGCACATATCAGAAAGTGTTTTCTCGGCGTGCCAGCCGAGCAGGCGGGCTGCCTTTTCAGAATTTGCGTAAAATGCGGGCAGATCGCCCGCGCGCCGCTGTGTGATTCGATAGGGGACGTGCACTCCGGTCGCTTTTTCAAATGTGTGTATCAGTTCCAACACGCTGGTACCTCTGCCGGTGCCGAGGTTGACAGCCTGTATGCCCGGCTCTGCGGCGGTGCGGAGCAGAGCGGCGGTGTGTCCTCGGGCGAGATCCACGACGTGGATATAGTCGCGCACGCCGGTTCCGTCCGGCGTGGGATAATCGCCGCCGAAGACGGACAGCTCCGGCCGTTCGCCCGCGGCTACCTGCGTCAGGTAAGGCATCAGGTTGTTGGGAATGCCGTTGGGCAGCTCGCCGAGCAGACCGCTCTCGTGTGCGCCGATCGGATTGAAATAGCGCAGCAGCATGACGGAAAGCGACTTGTCCGCGGCGCAGGCGTCGCGCAGCATTTGTTCGATCATGAATTTTGTCCAGCCGTAGGGATTCGTACAGCCGCCGGTAGGCTGGGTTTCCACGTAGGGAATGGGATTATCCGTGCCGTAAACGGTTGCAGATGAACTGAATACGAAGCGAGTCACCTTTTTATCCCGCATGACCTCAAGAAGGGTAAGTGCGGCATCGAGATTATTGCGGTAGTAGGCGAGGGGCTTTTGCACGGATTCGCCGACGGCCTTAAAGCCTGCAAAGTGGATCACCGCGTCGATGGGCTGCTCGGCGAATACGCGCTGCACGGCGGTGCGGTCGCAGGCGCTGCACCGGTAAAAGACGGGCTGCCTGCCCGCGGCCGCGGCGATACGGCCGACGACTTCTTCGCGGCTGTTGGACAGATCGTCGAGGAGAACGACCTCGTACCCCTGCGCGAGAAGCTCTACGGCGGTATGCGAGCCGATATAACCCGCACCGCCGGTCAAAAGAATGGTTTCACTCATGACAGATGCTCCTTATAAAAATCAGAGTTTATGCCGAAGGCGGCGCAGAAGAAAGAAAACGGATAGGAAAAGAAAAAAGCCCGTAAGCGCGCCCGTAAAATCGAGCAGTACATCCGTAATCTGAGCCGACCGGCCGTTGAAAAGCTGGATGCCTTCATCTATCGCGGCGATACAGAATGCCGCTTTGAGACGGCGCCCGGCGTCTTTTTTCGACACGGCCCTGCAAGAAGAGCAAAGCGGCATGGCCAGAACTGCCCCAAGTGCGGCAAATTCCGCAAAATGCGCAAGTTTTCGCATCAAGCGGACATTCAGAAATGAAAACGGGAGAACAGACTGTACCGCGCGGGTTACCGTTTCACTTTTGGCGGCGGAGGCCGCGGGTCCTTCCAGTGAATTTCCCCAGATAAAGCAGATTGCCGCTGCCAAGAGCAGGCGGAGAAAAAGCGGAGAAAACGCATCCAAACGGTTTTTCATAAAACATCTCCAACCAAATGAGAGAGAATCGAATACAAATATCATACCACGAAAGAGGCGGGTTCTTCAATCGGGCACGCCCTTTTTGTCTTTTTTCTTTCGAAATACGAAAAGGAGTGTTATACTATGAGAATAACCGCTGCACGGCAGAAAGGAAGATCGGCATGACGGCAGACTGTCTGAAAGAGCTGGTTCGGCAAAAGGCTCTGGAACTTTTGCCCCGGCTTGAAAAAATCAACGAAGAGATTTTTGCACACCCGGAGCTTGGACTGAAGGAGGAATACGCCGCACGGCTTTTGACGGAAGAAGCAAAATCATTCGGCTTCACGGTGGAAAAACCGTATGCCGGATTTGACACGGCGTTTCGCGCAGTATGCGGAGAGAAAGGCCCGACGGTGGCGTTTTTGGCGGAATATGACGCGCTGCCGGGATACGGCCCTGAAAGGCTTCCCGCACACGCCTGCGGGCACAGCTGGATCGCCGCCGCTTCACTCGGCGCGGCGGCGGTGCTCGCATCTCTGCGGGAGCATTTTTCGGGGACGGTCGTTCTGTACGGCACCCCTGCGGAGGAAACGGTCGGCGCGAAGGCGGATCTGGCGCGAGAGGGCTGCTTTCGCGGGATAGACGCCGCGTTTCAGATGCACCTCTCCGGTGAAAGAACGGCCCTTTTGCCCTGTGCGCTTGCGCTGGATCCGATTGAGATCACTTTTTTCGGGAAAGCCGCGCATGCGGCCAGCGCCCCGCACGAAGGGATCAATGCCCTGGATGCATGCAATCTGACCTTCTGCGGGGTAAACGCTCTGCGTCAGCATGTACGGCAGGATGTACGGATGCACGGCGTCATCACAGAAGGAGGAGCCGCACCGAACATTGTGCCGGACCGCTGCGCGATGCGCTGGTATCTTCGCGCGCTTGACCGCGAATATCTCGATACAGTGCGGGAGAAATTTCTAAACTGTGCGCGCGGAGCGGCATTGATGACGGGCGCGAAGATGGAGTGGAGAAAATTCGAAAATTCCTTCGACGAGCTGAAAAATGATGAGGGCCTGCTGCAAAAGATGGAAAAAAATCTGCGTACACTGGGTGAAAACGATCTCGACCTCTCGGTGCCGCCGCCCTTTGGTTCCACAGACCTCGGCAATGTCAGCCATGTCTGTCCGACGATGTATGTATCGCTCTGGGCGGGAAACAACGATGGTGCGGATATTCACAGCGAGCGGTTTCTGCGGCATGTGACGGGCGACAGGGCAGCCTCGCGGCTTCTGCTGGCGGTACAGGCGATGGCGATGACGGCGGCCGATGTACTCTGCGGGGAATAAAACAAATCAAAAGACCCGGCCTCATTTTGAAAAGAGAGCCGGGTATCTTTGTTTATAGGTTTTCTTTTTCGGGAAATATGATACAATAAAGAGAAAGAGCCTTACTTTTTCTTAGCCTCGATCGGAAGATGCTCTTCCGCATTCTTTACAAGGTTAAAAAGCGACGCCGCATAGAGCGGATATGTCTGGCTGAGAGAAGCGGTTGTGATCGGCACGGGAGAAACGTCTCCGATTTCGCCCAGAACAGAGAGACGGCGTCCCTCTCCCGAGGCGATGACGGCGGCGTTTGTCTCGCACTGCTGCATTGCGGCGGCGCTGTAGCCGGAGGCAAGCTGTGCGGGTACGGCGAACATTGCATCCGGGTTTTTCGAATCGGTCGCATGTACGACACGGAACATCCGATAGACCGCCAGCATCAGAAAAGACGACGCCTCTGTCACGAGCGCACGGTTCTTTGCTTTTGCCATGACGTCAAACAGGATGTTGAGCGAATTTGTAATCAGTTTTTTATTGAGCAAAATCTGCAGTCCGGCGCTGCTGGTGGCCTTTTCGCCGCCGCCGGCTTCGGGCAGATCTTCGGCCGTGAGAGTGAGGCCGCTGCGGTCCGCCGAACGGCCGAGCAGATAATCACAGGAAACCTCGTAATAATCAGCCACACGCACGACAAAATCCAATCCGCATTCGCGGATTCCCTTCTCGTAATGGGACAAAAGCGCCTGAGAGATGCCGAGATCAGCCGCGGCCTGCTTCTGGCTGATGCGGCGCTCGGCACGAAGAAGGGCGAGAATGCGGGGAAACTGGGCGTTCATGTTCGAGTCACCAACTTTACAAAGAGTATTAAAAATTATAACACAGGGCACTCTTTTTTAACCTTTTTTCGGGATATCGATAAAAAAACAGCGAATTCCACAAATTCAGGAGGCAAACATGGTCACATATAAGCTTCATTTGATCCGCCATGGCATGACGGCGGGAAATCGCGACGGCCGCTACGTCGGACGGATGGACATACCGGTCTGCGCCGAGGGCATGCAGGAGCTGGAACGGCTCAAAAAAACGCATTCTTATCCCGCGGTGCAGGAGGTATATTGTTCACCTCTGCTGCGCTGCCGTCAGACGGCGGATCTTTTATTTCCGACCGAGCCCCTCACGGTCGTAGACGGCCTGACCGAGATGTCTTTAGGCGACTTTGAGGGAAAAAGCTTTGATGCGCTGCGCGACAGCCCGTCGTATCTTGCGTGGCTTGAAAATTCCGCAGAAAACACACCGCCCGGAGCAGTCGAGACAAGCCGAGAATTCTCCGGCCGTGTGGGCGAGACGCTCAATGCCATTTTAATGCATATGTCAAAAAATCATATTACAGAAGCCGCGGCCGTCACGCACGGAGGCGTTTTGATGAGTATGCTGTCGCGCTTTGCCCTGCCGCCTCGGCCGATGGGCGAGTGGGCGGTTGCGAACGGCTGCGGTTATACCATCCGCACCTCCATTCAGATGTGGATGCGGGATGAAACGTTTGAGATCATCGGCGCGGTACCCGAGGGGGCGCAGGCCGGCGGCGACCGGCGCGCGATGCGCGCACTCGGCACAAAATAAAATCGGGAGGGGTTTTTATGGAAAAACAGACGGGGCTGCTGCACTATTATTATGGAGACGGTAAGGGAAAAACGACGGCGGCGCTGGGGCTCGCGCTCCGTGAGGCGGGCGCGGGCGGACGCGTTTTGGTTGCACAGTTTTTGAAAAGTTCCCCCTATTCGGAGCTGGCATCTCTGCAAAAACTTTCCATCGAAGTACGTCAGACCGAAAAGGTAAAGAAATTCACGTTCCAGATGGACGAAGAGGAAAAGCAAGAGGCCCGGGCAGACTGCGCCTCGCTGCTCGCCTTTGCAGAGGAGGCGGCGAAAAGCGGCGGATATGATCTGATCGTGCTTGACGAGGCAACGGACGCCGTGCTTGCGGGAATGATCGGGGAGAAGGATCTGCTCGCTGCTCTTGACGGCCGCGCACCGCAGACGGAAATCGTCGTGACAGGTCATGTGCCGACAGCCTCTGTCACAGAGCGGGCGGATTATGTGACGGAAATGGCAAAGCGCAAGCACCCGTTTGACCGCGGCGTGAAAGCCCGCAGGGGGATAGAGTTCTGATTTCGCCAAAAGAAAGTGTGTCTCAGAACCTTCGTCTGCTGAGGCGCAGAGCATACGACACATTGGCGGGTGCATGGGGGCAGGCCTGCACCGCGGCGATGCTGGTGGTGTTTACGGCTCTGCTTTTAACCGTGCTGGAGTGGGGATTTGCTTTGTCGAAAGAGCTGCGCTTTTTGGTGGACATTGCGGGCACGCCGTCGGCAGCGATCGACGATCTGCCGAATGTTTCGCCT
Organism: uncultured Oscillospiraceae bacterium; assembly: GCA_934232845.1. GTDB lineage: Bacteria > Bacillota > Clostridia > Oscillospirales > Ruminococcaceae > Yanshouia. The sequence goes on along the minus strand of CAKQGD010000008.1, from coordinate 4,920 downwards.
GCCGCGCTGTGGAGCGTGAGCATCTTTGCAGGGCTGTCCGTGCTGCTGATGACGCCTCTTTCCCTCGGTCTGACGGGCTGGTGCTGTGCACTTGTGCGCGGAGACCGAGCGGCGCCGGGGCGGGTGCTGTATTTTTTCTCCGGCGTTCGCTTGTTTTGGAAGGCGCTTTTTCTCCGTATGGCGCTGTTTGTCCGCAGAGGGCTTTGGGCTGTGCTGTTTTTGTGGTTTCCGGCGGGAGCATTTTTTCTTTTTCTTCGTGCCGGACGAGAAGGCACCGAATGGGTAAGCCTTCTCTGCCGCGCGGGGACGGCGGGTGCGGCCGGTCTTTTTTTACTGCTCACGGGGATTTGGTTTTGGTTTTGTCAGCGATACGCACTGTCTTTGGCGGCATTGGCGGCACAGCCGGAGCTGACGGTGCACGCGGCCATTCGCCGGTCGGTTCGCTCGATGCGCGGGCACGCGGGAGAATGGCTTCTTCTGCGGCTGAGCCTGATCGGATGGAGGCTGGCAGAGTTTTTTGTCCTTCCCGCTCTGTGGTCGCTGCCGTACCGCACGGCGGTCTATGCGCTTTATGCGAAAGAACGCCTGTATGAAGAACAGGGCCCTGTCATTCAAAAGAAACTGTAAGCCGTTGGAGTAAGTGCCGGATCGTTTGATTCGGCGCTTGTTTCGTTTTGCGCTGAGCACGAAAAAGCCCCGTCTTTTTTAGGAGACGGGGCTTTTTGGATGCGCGGCGATTTACCTGCCGCAGCACTTTTTGTATTTTTTCCCGCTGCCGCAGGGGCAGGGATCGTTTCTGCCGACTTTTTTGTCGGCGGCTTTCTTCTGCATGGCGATCTCACCACGCATTTCAGAGGGCTTGGCGACCTGCTCGCGCTTGACGGGGGCCTCCTTTTGGACGCGTACGGTCAAGAGCATTTTGACCGTCTGCTCGCGGATTGCGGCGATCATCGCGTCGTACATTTCAGAACCCTCGGCGCGGTATTCGATCACGGGATCGTGCTGGCCGTAGCCGCGCAGGTAGATGCCGCGGCGGAGCTCCTCCATCGCATCGATATGGTCCATCCAGTGCAGATCGACATTGCGCAGCAGAATCATGCGTTCGAGGTCGCGGGTGATGTTCTCTCCCCACTCGGCCTCGCGGGCGGCGTAAAGCTTCTGCACACGTTCGTGCAGGAACTTTTTCACGGTGTCCTTTTCCATCTCGTCGAGCTCACCGATCGTGTAGGTCAGCTCGTCGGGGCGTACCACCCAGCCGGTCAGGTATTCGCGCAGGCCGGCCATATTCCAGTTGGCGTGATCCGCATCGTCGTGCAGATACAGATCGGCGGCATCATCCATCACACCGTCGAGCATCCGCAGAATGATTGGGTGCAAGTCCTCGCCGTTGAGGACGGACATACGCTGCGAGTAGATATTTTCACGCTGCAGGTTCATGACATCGTCAAACTGCAGGACGTTTTTTCGAATGGAGAAGTTGCGCCCTTCGACCTTGGCCTGCGCCGACTCGATTGTAGAGGAAAGCAGTTTTGCTTCCAGCGGCGTGTCGTCGTCTACCTTGAGGGTGGACATCAGTGATTGAATGCGTTCTCCGCCGAACAGCCGCAGAAGCTCGTCCTCGAGTGAGAGGAAGAACCGTGTTTCGCCCGGATCGCCCTGACGGCCGGAACGGCCGCGCAGCTGATTGTCGATGCGGCGGGACTCGTGGCGCTCGGTACCGATGATATAGAGACCGCCTGCGGCACGGACCTTTTCGGCTTCATCGGCGATTTCGCCCTTATACTGATCGTACAGCGCCTGATACTCGGCGCGGGCGGTGAGTATCGCCTCATCCTCTGTGTCGGCATGGCCGGTCGCCTCTTCGATCAGGGCCTCTTCAAAGCCGCGGCGGGCCATTTCATTCTTGGCGAGGTACTCGGCGTTGCCGCCGGGCATGATGTCGGTGCCGCGTCCGGCCATGTTGGTTGCGATGGTGACGGCGCCGTATTTGCCTGCCTGCGCGACGATGGCGGCTTCGCGTTCGTGATGCTTGGCGTTGAGCACTTCGTGCGGCACGCCGCGGCGGCGCAGCATGGAGGACAGCAGCTCGGATTTATCGATAGATACGGTGCCGACGAGCACAGGCTGTCCTTTTTCGTGCGCTTCGCAGACGGCGTCGATGACGGCGGCGTATTTGCCTCGCTCGGTCGAATAAATCACGTCGTCGTAATCCTTGCGGATGACGGGACGGTTGGTGGGAATGACGATGACGTCAAGTCCGTAGATCTCGCGGAATTCATTTTCCTCCGTCAGGGCCGTGCCGGTCATGCCGGCGAGCTTTTTATACATGCGGAAGAAATTCTGAAAGGTGATCGTCGCAAGCGTTTTGGATTCTCTGGCGACGGTGACGCCTTCCTTTGCCTCGATGGCCTGATGCAGACCCTCGTTGTAGCGGCGGCCGATCATCAGACGGCCGGTAAACTCGTCGACGATAATGACCTCGCCGTCCTTGACCACATAGTCGACGTCGCGCCGCATCACACCGTTGGCCTTGATCGCCTGATTGATATGATGGGCCAGCGTGACATTTTCCGCGTCGGTCAGATTCTCGATATGGAACCATTGCTCCGCTTTTTTGACGCCCTGCTGTGTCAGGGTGGCGTTGCGGGCCTTTTCATCGACGAGATAGTCGCCGTCGGCGGCGATATCCTCCTGCTCCTGCTTGGTGTCGAGTTCCGCGATGACGGTTTTGCGCAGCGTTTTGGCAAAGCGGTCCGCCTCGGAATAAAGCTCGGTGGATTTTTCACCTTGTCCAGAGATGATCAGCGGCGTGCGTGCCTCGTCGATCAGAATGGAGTCTACCTCGTCGACAATCGCATAAGGGAAGCCGCGTCCGACGAGATTCTCCTTGTAGACGGCCATATTGTCGCGCAGGTAGTCAAAGCCGAACTCGTTGTTGGTGCCGTAGGTAATATCGCAGAGGTAGGCGCTTTTTTTCTCCTTGGGATCCATGCCGGCGTAGATCAGGCCGACGGAAAGCCCCAGAAAACGATAGACCTTGCCCATCCACTCGCTGTCGCGGCGGGCGAGGTATTCGTTGACGGTGATAATGTGAACTCCCTCGCCCGTAAGGGCGTTGAGATAGGCAGGCAGGGTGGCGACAAGCGTTTTGCCCTCGCCGGTTTTCATTTCGGCGATGCGCCCCTGATGCAGTACGACGCCGCCGATGATCTGCACGGGAAAGTGTTTCATTCCCAGAACGCGCCAAGCAGCCTCACGGCATGCGGCAAAGGCATCCGGAAGAATATCATCGGTTGTTTCTCCCGCGGCGAGACGTGCCTTGAGGGCGGGGGTGACAGCCTTGAGAGCGGCATCGTCCATGGCTGCGTATGTCTCTTCCAGTGCGAGAACTTTATCCGCAATCGGACGGATGCGCTTAAGTTCTTTATCGGAATAGGTTCCGAAGACTTTTGTGAAAAGCCCCATTTGGTTCACCTCGGATTTTGAATTCTCCTTATTTTACCGCCATTGGAACACAATGTCAAAGAACAAGCTGTAAACTTCTGTCGAGGCGGCATATTTTTATTGTCAATTTATTTGGAACGCAGTTTTCCGGCGGCGCATACGATACAAAAGGCAGAAGAAAGGGGAGAGACGCGTATGCCGTCGATCTATCTCAGCCCCTCCGCGCAGGAGGGAAACTACTATGTCACGGGCCCGTCGGAAGAAGCGGTGATGAATCGTCTCGCCGACGCAATGGAGCCGTACCTCGCGGCCAGCGGCTTTACCGTGCGGCGCAACCGCCCGGATATGACGGTTAATGAAATCATCCGCGACTCCAACCGAGGCGCGGTTGATCTGCACGTGGCGCTGCACTCGAACGCTGCGCCGGAGGGAAAATACGGCACGCAGCGCGGCATTGTGGCTTACTACTACCCCGGCAGCGCCAAGGGAAAGCGCGCGGCCGAGATTCTGGCACGGTCGCTTGCGGAGGTTTATCCCTCGCCGGCGCTTGTGCGCGCGGACAGCTACACCCGTCTGGGAGAGCTGCGCTACACAAAAGCTCCGTCGGTCTTTCTTGAGATCGGATACCATGACAATGAACAGGACGCCGCGTGGATCGAACGGAACCTCGATGCAATCGCCCGCGCGGTGGTGCGCGGTCTGACGGAATATTTCGGAATTCCTTTTGTCGAGCCCGGAGCGGGGCGAACGGCGTCGGTATCCTCCGGCGGAGGAAATCTCAATCTGCGGGAGAGGCCTAATACCGGCGCGCGCATTCTTGCTTCAATTCCGGACAAAACGCGTCTTTTGGTGACAAACGCGGGAAATGGCTGGTACCGTACGAACTACGGCGGCAGAAGCGGCTATGTCAGCGGGGAATATCTGCGCTTTTGACGTTGTTCTTTCCGTATCATTCCCATAAAGGCGGGAAATAATAACGGATGTCCGCCGATTGCGGCATCCGTTGTTTTATTTTTTGAAAAAGCAGGAGGAAACCCATGGAAAAATGGCGTTGTACCGTCTGCGGCTATGTCTGCGACGGGCCGATCCCCGAGGAATTTATCTGCCCCGAATGCGGAAAAACGGCTTCCGCCTTTGAAAAAATCACGCCGCAGGGCCGCCCGGTGAGCCGTTATGCGGGAACAAAGACGGAAAAGAATCTCTTCGAGGCCTTTACCGGCGAAAGTCAGGTGCGAAATAAATACACCTATTTTGCCAAGATTGCCCAGAAAGAGGGCTACGAGCAGATCGCGGAGATTTTTCTTGAGACGGCGAGAAATGAGCAGCAGCATGCAAAGCTCTGGTATCAGGCGCTTGGAAAGCTCGGCACAACGGAGGAAAATCTCCTCTCCGCTGCCGAAGGAGAAAATTACGAGTGGTCGGATATGTACGACGGCTTTGCCAAAGACGCACAGGAGGAAGGCTTTGACGAGATTG
>CAKQGD010000007.1 GCA_934232845.1 uncultured Oscillospiraceae bacterium | reverse complement strand
AGATGTGTTGCTGCGCGGGCGAAAGAGTGCGCCCGGCCGCATTTTAAAGGAACACACGGCCTGTGCTCAGAGCGCGTTGACAAGTTCTTTGTAGTATGTGCCGCGGGCCTCAAAATTCGGAAAAGCGTCAAAGCTTGCGCACGCGGGGGACAGGGTGACGATATCCCCCTCTTTTGCAATTCCGTCGGCGATTTTAACCGCTTCGGCAAGATTTTCCGCCCGCAGAATCCTTAGGCCGCTTGTTTCAAAATCCGGCTCGGCACGCACGACGGCCTCGATTTTATCCGCGGTTGCTCCGGTCAGAATCAGAACCTTGACGTGATCGACGACGGGCTTGGCCAGAGGTTCAAACGGAATGTGCTTGTCGTATCCGCCCGCAATGACGATGAGCTTTTGTTCAAAGCTGAAAAGACCCGCGATCATGCGCGTCGGCGAAGTCGCGATCGAGTCGTTGTACCACTGCACGCCGTTTCGGCAGCGTACGGGCTCGATGCGGTGCTCCACGCCGGAAAAGGATGTCGCTTCCGCGACGATGTCCTGCGGCGAGACAAACCCCCACACCGCAGAGACCGCGGCCAGCAGATTCTCTACGTTGTGCAGACCGCGCAGCTTCATATCGCGGCGGTCGAGCAGACGCACCGGACGGCCGTTTCTGCTGTGATAGAGAATGCCGTTTTCATCCATCCATGCGCCGTTTTCGACCTTGGACCGGCGGGAAAAGCGCACAAGCTGGCCGCGCACGCGGCCGCACAGCGAGGCGGCCGTCTCGTTGTCAAAGGATACGACCGCGCGGGAAAACGCGTCCTGATGATCGAGAATATTGCACTTGCAGGAGATGTATTCCTCCATGGTTTTGTGTACGTCAAGGTGATTGGGTGTGATGTTGGTCAGCACCGCGACGTCTGGAGAGGTCCGGATGGACATCAGCTGAAAGCTTGACAGCTCTACGACGCAGAAATCATCCGGCTCCACCTTGTCAAGAATAGGCAGCAGAGCTTTTCCGATGTTGCCGCCGAGATGAACGCGCCGCCCGGTGCGGCGGAGCATCTCCGCAATCAGAGTGGTGGTGGTGGTTTTACCGTCCGAGCCGGTCACGCCGAACACAGGGCAGGGGCACAGTTCGAGAAAAACCTCCAGTTCGCTGGTGACGGTCTGGCCGTTTTCACGGGCACGAACAAGAGCGGGATGGTTAAAATACATGCCCGGCGTACGAAAAATGATCTCGCCGTTCAGATCGTCAAGATATCCTTCTCCCAGAGAGAAGGATACGCCCGCCGCAGAGAGCCGGTCAAGCAGATCGGCGCGCAGAGCGTCGTGGGTCCGTTTGTCGTGCAGGGTGACGTGCGCGCCCGCCTCGGACAGACGAAAAATAAGCTCGGTGTTGCTGACGCCGAGCCCGATGACGTCGATCTCTTTCCCGTGCATGGCGGGGTAAAAGGTTTTGGAATTGTAATACATCAAAACAGCCTCCTTATCGCTGCGAAAGATTCCGCCAAAGAGTGTCAGAAAAAATTTGCAGGTGCCTTATCTGGTTATTATAACACTTTTTCAACGTCAAAAACAGAATTCGTCTGCGGGAATCTTTTTCGTCTCTGCGGCATAGAATGAAAGAAGTTTTTTTGAAAGGGAGCAGGGCTGACATGAACGACGCCGCAGTGAACCCCGGTGAGAGCCTTCTGAAGGAATGGCTTGCGGTCGAGGGAGATCTTGACGACTTTATTTTTTATGCCGGAAAAGAAGATCCGAGTGAAAAATAAACCGTCCATACGAAAAAAAGCGAAGCACAGCGAAAGAGAATCGCCGTGCTTCGGTTTTTTATGAGAGAAGCTCAGGGGCGCGGCGCGCCGCAGCTGTCGGAAAGAATCACCTGGAGCGGAGAAAAGCGGTCGCGGAGGTAATCGGCGCTTTCGGTCACGGCGCGGAGAGGCGCCTTGCTGTCGGAAAGCGGCAGGCGGATGGCGACGGTGGTGCCCTCTCCCTCCTGCGAGGTGATGGCCATGGTGCCGCGGTGCAGGCTGATGAGGTACTGTGCTACCGTCAGTCCCAGACCGCTTCCCATACCGGGAAGACCGTCCGGGTCCCATGAGCAGAAGGGCTTTGATACATGTGCGAGCCGCTCCGCGGGAATGCCCGCCCCCCGGTCGGAAATTGTGATTACGGCAAAGCCGTCGCGCGTCTCGAGGCGGAGAAGAATTCTGTTGCCGGGGCGGGTATAGCGGCAGCTATTGCTGAGAATCTGCAGCAGCGCCTGTACAAGGCGGTCTGCGTCGCCGAGGATGATGACGGCGCTCTTTCCCAGAAGTTCGGCTTCAAGGGGAATTTTGACCTTTTGTGTCATCATGGCGGCGGCGGGAGCAAGCTCGGCAAGCAGAAGATTCAGATCAAAGGGCGCACCGGATGGGGAATCGGAGCCGTACAGACAGCGCAGATAAGAGGTGAGATCCTGTGTGAAGCGCAGAAGCTGGTAGCCGCCCTTGTTGATTGCGTCGGCAAATTGAAGCAGATCGGCGCTTTCTCCCACATCGCCGCGGCGTGCAAGCGCCGATACGCTGGAAAAGATTCTCGAGAGCGGCAGACGGAGCCCCGCATTGATGGCGGCCAGCACACGCTGCATCCCCTCCGGCCCGACGGCGGCGCAGTCCCAACCCATTGTGGGGACAAGCTGCGCGACCCAGCACGCCTCGCAGGGTAAAAATATAAGATCGATGCCGGAGGCGCCGATCGGGAGACTGAAAGATTCACCTTTTGAGAGAAATCCCGGCAGAAGCTCGTTTTGCTCGCAGGAAAGCATCAAACCGATGCTGTGCGGAAGCGAAAGAACCGGATAGCGAAGCTTGGCGGCCTCATTCAGCCACAGTGTAGAGAGATCTTCTGACAAGACGATAGTCGGAAGAGGAGCGTTGTCGTAGAGACGGTGCAGGAGCACCTCGGCTTTTTTCACAGGATCCCTTCTTTCTTGCAAAAATTGTAAAATTTTGAGGACGATTTTATGGTAACATAGAAGAAGAAAAAAAACAAGCGTTCGCGCAGACTGTTTTGAATGGGGAGAGCCGCTTTCACAAAGAAAAAACGGCATGACAAGCCGCATAAGAAAGGGCGAAGCTTTTTCGGGCAATCTGTCACTTGTTATTCCCGGTGATTTATGGTATAACGGAATCGTACGCAGGGACTTATTAGAAAGGAATGAACTTTATGGCAATTAAAATCGGCATCAACGGTTTCGGCCGCATCGGCCGTCTTGTGTTCCGCGCGGCAATGGATCAGCCCGAGCTCTATGAGGTCGTCGGCGTCAACGATCCTTTTGTCGGACTGGAGTATATGGTCTATATGACGAAATACGACACCATCCACGGCAAGTTTAACGGCACGGTCGAGGTCAAGGACGGAAAGTTCCTTGTCAACGGCAGAGAAATTGCCGTGTATGATATTTCCGATCCCGCGATGATTCCGTGGAAGGAATGCGGTGCGGAATACGTGGTGGAATCCACCGGCGTCTTTACCACGACCGAAAAGGCTTCCGCCCATCTCAAGGCCGGCGCGAAGAAGGTTGTCATCTCCGCCCCCTCGGCCGATGCTCCGATGTTTGTCATGGGCGTCAACCAGGAGAAATACACTACGGATATGAACGTGGTTTCCAATGCCTCCTGCACCACGAACTGCCTTGCGCCTCTTGCCAAGGTTGTGAATGATAATTTCGGCATTGCAGACGGTCTGATGACCACGGTTCATGCGACCACCGCCACCCAGAAGACGGTGGACGGCACCTCTAAGAAGGACTGGCGCGGCGGACGCGCCGCCGCGGGCAACATCATCCCCTCGTCCACCGGAGCAGCCAAGGCTGTCGGCAAGGTCATCCCCGAGCTCAACGGCAAGCTGACCGGTATGTCCTTCCGCGTGCCGACGCTCGACGTTTCCGTCGTCGACCTGACCGTCAACCTCGTCAAACCCGCCACCTACGACGAGATCTGCGCCGCGATGAAGAAGGCCTCCGAGGGAGAGCTCAAGGGCATTCTCGGCTACACCGACGAAGACGTCGTTTCCTCCGACTTCATCCATGATCCGCGCACCTCGATTTTCGACGCCAAGGCCGGCATTATGCTGACGGACAAGTTCGTCAAGCTCGTGTCCTGGTATGACAACGAGTGGGGCTACAGCAATAAGCTGCTGATGCTCATCGCGCACATGGCTTCTGTTGACAACAAGTAAGTTTTCGTAAAAAGAGCGCCGCCTTTTAAAAAAAGGGCGGCGCTTTTGCGTAGATGCAAAAGAGGAGATTCCCCCCAAAAAAGAGGGCGGCTTTCACCTTGCGGAAAAGCCGTTTTTTCGATATAATAGGCGAAGAAAGCAAAGAGAAAAAAGGGGAAATTTTGTGTGCGAATGAGAAGAAAGCCATGGGCAAGGCCGGAACTTGAGGCCTGTCCGTTTTCGGTGGACCATCCGACCGAATGGCGCGGCAAGTGGGCGGAGCATTTTGCCAGACCCGGCCAGCCGACGGACCTTGAGCTGGGCTGCGGAAAAGGCGGTTTTATCTCTGTACTGGCGAGCCGAACGCCCCAGCGCAATTTTATCGCCGTGGATATCAAGAGCGAAGTACTCGTTCTGGCAAAAAGAAAATCAGAGGCCGAATTTGCGGCGGCAGGCCGTCCGGTGGATAATCTTTTCATCATGAGTCAGGAGATCGAGTGCATCTGCGATATGCTTTCTCCCGAGGACAGAATCGAGCGCATTTACATCAACTTCTGCAATCCCTGTCCGAAAAAACGCAGCTGGAAGCACCGCCTGACTCATACGCGCCAGCTTGAAAAATATAAGACGTTTCTTGTGCCGGGCGGAGATTTGTTTTTTAAAACAGATGACGATATGCTCTATGATGCGACGCTTGAGTATCTCGGCGAGGCGGGCTTTGACGTGGTCGAGCAGACGCGGGATCTGCCGCTTGATCATCCGGCAGATGAAATCGTGACCGAGCACGAGAAAATGTTCCGCGATCAGGGAATTCCGATCAAATACCTGCATGCCGTTTCTCCCGGTCTGTGACGGCGCACGCCCGCGGACGCAAAACGAAACGCATAAAAGCAAGGCTTTGGCGGCATGCTGAAAAAAAGGAGATGAACCGGTATGTGTACGGCGGCAACTTACAAAACAAAAGATTTTTATTTCGGCAGAACGCTTGACTATGAGTTTTCCTATGGGGATGAGATCACGATCACGCCCCGCGATTACCCGTTTTGTTTTCGCGAAATGGGAGAAATGGCGCATCACTATGCGATGATCGGCATGGCGCATGTCGCGGACGGATACCCCCTCTACTACGATGCCGCCAACGAAAAAGGCCTTTGCATCGCGGGGCTCAACTTTGTGGGCAGCGCCGCGTACGGCAAGGGAACACCGGAAAGAGACAGCGTCGCGCAGTTCGAGCTGATCCCATGGCTGCTCGGACAGTGTGCGTCCGTTCGGGAAGCAAAAGCGCTGCTGGAGCGGATCTGCATCACCGGCACGCCGTTCTGCGAGGCACTGCCGACGGCACAGATGCACTGGCTGATCGCGGACCGAAACGAGGCGGTTACGCTGGAATCTGTAAAAGACGGCGTCAGAGTGTATGAAAACCCCGTGGGTGTGCTGACGAATAATCCTCCGTTCGATATGCAGATGTTTCATCTGAACAATTACAGAAATATCTCTCCGCGTTCCTGTGACAACCGGTTTTCCGACAAAATCGAGCTGCAAACGTACAGCCGCGGACTGGGAGGGCTGGGGCTTCCGGGCGATCTTTCCTCGCAGTCGCGTTTTGTGCGCGCCGCGTTTACCAAGCTGAACTCGGTTTCCGGCGATTCCGAGGCCGAGAGCGTGAGCCAGTTTTTTCATATCTTAGGCTCTGTGGACCAGCAGAGGGGCTGCTGCATTCTCGACGATGAAAAATACGAGATCACGCTGTATACGTCCTGCTGCAACGCGGACAAGGGGATTTATTATTACACCACCTACGAGAATCATCAGATCACGGCGGTGGACCTGCACCGCGAAGAGCTGAACGGCAGCGTCCTGGTACGTTACCGCCCCGTGTTGGGAGAACAGATTTATAGGCAGAACTAAAAAGCCGGACTCCGCAAAACGGCGAATCCGAATCAGAAGATAAGACAAAGCGTCCTTTCAAAGGGCGCTTTTGTTTTTGCCGCTTCAGCAAAACCGTCGGCAGACAGAAAATATTTTGTCCTGCAGCGGAGTCACAGCGAGACGGCAAAGGGCCCGGGGGATATCATATCCGCTTCGGCGGCAGAAGAAAGATGAAAGCCGCGCAGAAGAAAAGGCGATTTTCCCCGCGTTCTAAAATAAAAAGGCCGCCATCCTTTGTAAGAACGGCGGCTTTGTCCGAAATTTTATCGGTCTTCTCTGAAATAGGCGAGCCCGAGGCTTTCGGGCGGCTGGCTTTCACGCTTTTTCTTCAGCGAGACGATGACCAGCACGAGGATTGTGACAAGATACGGCAGCATTTTGTACAGTTCCTTAACGGCGAGATTCATTCCCGAAGGGATAAATAAGTACAAAATATACAAACCGCCGAACAGCGCAGAGGCAAGGATGCCGACGTTCGGCCGCCAGATGGTGAAGATGACCAGTGCGATCGCAAGCCAGCCGCGGTCGCCGAAGGCGTCGTTCGACCAGACGCCGCAGGCGTAGTCCATGACGTAATAGAGGCCGCCAAGCCCCGCAATCATGCTGCCGATGCAGGTCGCGGCGTATTTATACCGGCTGACGTTGATGCCGGCTGCGTCCGCGGTGTTGGGGTTTTCTCCCACGGCGCGCAGATGCAGGCCGACGCGGGTTTTTCTGAGCACATAAGAGGAAACCAGCGCAAGCGCAACCGCCAGATACGCAAGAAAGCCGTAGGAGAGAAAAATCTTGCCGAACCAGCCAAGCTTGTCCGCAAAGGGAAGCGAACGGCTGAAATAGGCGCTCGTCGCGGACAGCGCGATCGAGGGAACCTCGCTGCCGGTCAGCTTGATGAGAGAGCCGCCGAAGAAATTGCCGAAGCCGATGCCGAACGTCGTCAGCGCGAGGCCGGTGACGTTTTGGTTGGCGCGCAGCGTGACCGTCAGAAAACAGTACAGCAGTCCCATCAGAAGAGAGCCGAGCAGCGACGATAGAAGCGGGATGCCGACAGCCAGCACGCCGTTTATCTGATCGGGGGAGGAAAGCGACTGCTCGTACAGAAATGCGCCGATGACGCCGCAGATGCCGCCGACGTACATCACGCCCGGGATGCCGAGGTTGAGGTTGCCGGATTTTTCCGTCAGCGTCTCGCCCGTGCTGCCCAGCAGCAGGGGGATGCTCTGCGCGACCGCGCGCGGAATAAAGGAAACAAAATCAAACATTCTTGGCGCTCTCCTTTCCCGTTCTGCAGAAGCTGAGCTTGTAATGGATAAAGAACTCGGAACCGATGATAAAGAACAGAATGATGCCGGTCAGAATATCCGAGAAAGAATGGTTTAAACCGAAAATCGTTGAAATTTCACTCGCCCCGCGGTCGAGAAAAACGAGCAGAAAGCTCGTGAAGATCATGCCGATCGGGTTGAATTTTGCCAGCCATGCCACCATAACCGCGGTAAAGCCGCGCCCGCCCGCGATCGTTGTGGTGATGGTATGGTCCGTTCCGCCGACGAGCAGCAGTCCCGCGATGCCGCAGACCGCGCCGGAAAGCAGCATCGTGCGTACGATGACACGCTCGACTTTGATGCCGACATAGCTTGCGGTGCGCTCGCTTTCGCCGACAACGGCAATTTCGTAGCCGTGTTTGGTGTATTTAAGATAGACGTACATCGCGGCCGTAAGAACCGCAACCACAAGGATGTTGAGCAGATATTTATAAGAACCGATCTGCGGCAGCCAGCCGGCCATCGTGTCCTGATTGATGATGCCGATCTTGCCCGCGCCCTTGGGCACCTCCCACAGAATGACGAAATAGGCTACAAGCTGTGTGGCGACATAGTTCATCATCAGCGTGAAGAGCGTTTCGTTCGTGTTCCACTTTGCCTTGAAAATCGCGGGAATCACCGCCCAGACGGCGCCTGCCGCGACACTCGCAAGAATCATCACGCCGATCAGCGCGGCGTTAGAGAGCTTGTCGTCAAGGCAGATCATGCAGGCTGCCGTGGCGAGTCCGCCGACCAGCACCTGCCCCTCCGCGCCGATGTTCCAAAAGCGCATCTTGAACGCGGGCGTCACCGCGAGGGAGACGCACAGCAGAATCGCCAGATTCTGCGCCAGAATCCAAGTTTTGCGCGCCGTGCCGAACGCGCCCTTAAAAGTGGTCGCATAGATGTTCAGGGGATTTTCACCCGTCAGAAGCGTCGTTACCACGGCGCATACGACCAGCGCCAGCAGGATCGCCGCGCCGCGCACCGCCCATGCCCGCTGCCATGAAACGCGGCCTCGCTTTACGATATGAAACAGGGGCTCTCGATTCTTTTTATTCATTGTTGCCGGCACCTCCCAGACGGGTCATCATCATGCCGACCTCGCGCTTTGCGGCGGTGCGGCCGTCAACCAGACCGCTGACCTTGCCGTCGCACAGCACAAGGATGCGGTCGGAAAGCTCCATCAGTACGTCAAGATCCTCGCCGACATACACCACGGCGACGCCCTTCGCTTTTTGCTGGTTGATCAGATCGTAGATCGTGTAGGAGGAGTGAATGTCCAATCCCCGCACGGCATACGCCGTCAGCAGAACGGTCGGTGCACAGGAGATTTCGCGCCCGACGAGAACTTTCTGCACGTTGCCGCCGGAAAGACGGCGCACCGGGGTCGAGATGCCGGGAGTGTTGACTTCCAGCTCCTGCACGACGTGCTCTGCGAGGGCTTTCGGCGCCTTTCGGTCGGCAAAGGGAGATTTTCCCCGCCGGAAGGAACGAAGCATCATGTTGTCCGCAAGATCCATGCTGCCGACAAGGCCCATGCCGAGACGGTCCTCCGGCACAAACGAGAGCGATACGCCCATCGCCGCAATGCTCAAGGGATCCTTGCCGATCAGTTCCTCACGTTCGCCGCTGTCGTTGATATAGGTGATGCTGCCGGATTCGGTCGGCTGCAGACCTGCGATGGCCTCGAGCAGCTCCTTCTGTCCGCAGCCGGAGATGCCCGCGATGCCGAGAATCTCTCCGGAATTGAGCGTAAACGAGACGTCGTCGAGCTTTTTGACGCCGTCGATGCTGCGCACGGTTAGCCCTTTGACCTCAATACGGGGCTTGGGATCGACCGGATCGGGCCGCTCGATATTGAGAGAGATCGCGTGGCCGACCATCATATTGGTCATTTCCTGCGCGTCGGTTTCTTTCGTCAGCATATCGCCGATAAACTGTCCGTGACGCAGAATCGCCACGCGGTCGGACAGCTCTTCGACTTCGTGCATCTTGTGGGTGATAATGACGATCGCCTTGCCCGCGTCGCGCATGCTACGCAGCACGGCGAACAGCTTGTCCGTTTCCTGCGGAGTCAGCACCGCGGTCGGTTCGTCGAGGATCAGAATATCCGCGCCGCGGTAAAGCACCTTGACGATCTCGACGGTCTGCTTCTGCGAGACGGACATGGTATAGATCTTCTGCTCCGGGTCGATGTCAAAGCCGTACTCGTCGCAGATGGCGCGCACGCGCTTCGAGACCGCCTTGAGGTCAAGACGGCCCGGCTCTTTCAGGCCGAGAACGATGTTTTCTGCGGCGGTCAGTACGTCCACCAGCTTGAAGTGCTGATGGATCATGCCGATTTTCCGGTCAAAGGCGTCCTTCGGCGAACGAATGACGACCTCTTCTCCGTCGATGAAGATCTGTCCCTCGTCCGGAAAGTAAATGCCGGAAAGCATATTCATCAGTGTGGTTTTTCCGCTGCCGTTCTCGCCGAGCAGGGCAAGAATTTCTCCCCGGTAAATGTCCAGCCAGACCTTGTCGTTGGCGACCACGGGGCCGAAGGTTTTGGTGATGTTGCGCATCTGTACCGCAATGGATCTCTCTGCCAAAGAGGTTCCCTCCTTTGTCAAAACGGGTGGGCGCATCCCCGTAAAATACAAGAATACTGCAAAGGGCAGCGCTGCGCCGCGGCAGCGGCGTTCCCCTTTACAGTACGAAAACGGAAGGGGAAGTCCCGGACATGCCGGGACTTCCCAGAAAAAAACGGGCTTGAATCAGAACGCGGTATCAAGCAGTTTGATGCCGTCGATCTTCAGATCAAAGTAAGGAGCGGAACGATACTCGGACTCGTGGAAATAACCGTCGGAGATCGCTTCGGTGTCGCCGGTGTACTCGGCATCGGTGTCGACGTCGGCCATGTAGGACTCAACGGCGGAGCCTTCCACGGTGAAGGAAGCGGTGTCAAAGACATGGGTCTCGCCGGCGACCAGAGCGGCCTTGACCTCTTCGAGCTTTTCAACCGTGCCGGCAGCGGCGGCGGCTTCGTTGACTTCGGTCAGCATGACGGAGCCGGTCGCGATGGTGCCGGTCCAGTCGGCTTCGATCTTTTCACCGGCCATTACGGCGTTGATGACATACTCGTAGTAGGGAGCCCAGTTGATGCTGGAAGAAACGATGAAGGTGTTGGGGCAGGCGGCGAGCGTCGAGCCGTTGTAGGAGACGTTGGGAACGCCGGCGGTCTCGCAGGCGGTCGGAGCGCCCATGGAGTCGGCATGCTGGCTGATGAGCTTGCAGCCGTTGGCGATCAGCTTGTTCGCAGCTTCCTTCTCGGCGGTCTCATCGTACCAGGAGCCGGTGAAGGTAACTTCCATGGTGACGGTGGGGCAGACGGAACGGGCGCCGAGGAAGAAAGAGGTATAGCCGGAAATAACCTCCGCGTAGGTGAAGGCGCCGACATAGCCCATCTTCGCCTCTTCGGCGGTGAACTCACCGGCCTCGATCATCTCGTTGAGCTTGAGACCTGCGGCAACGCCGGCGAGGTAGCGGCCCTCATAGATGGAAGCGAACGCGTTGTGATAGTTGTCAAGACCCTGGGTGTGCGCCTTGGTGCCGGTGGAGTGGCAGAACTGCACCTTGGGGAATTCCTTGGCGGCCTCGATCATGTAGTCCTCGTGGTTGAAGCTGTCCGCGAAAACCACGGTGCAGCCGGCGTCGACGAGCTCCGCCGCGGCGTCATAGCATTCCTGACCCTCGGGGATGTTGGTGCGCAGCATGTACTCGACGTTGAGCTTCTCGCACGCCGCTTTCGCAGCATTGATGAAGTTGAGGTCGTAGGTGGAGTTCTCGTCATGCAGGCAGATAAAGCCGACCTTGACGGCGGGGGTCTCGGCATCGGAGCTTCCCTCTGCGGGCGCGCCGGAATTCTCCGCCGGGGTGCTGGTGCTCGCGGCGCCGCCGCAGGCCGTCAGGGCCAGCATCAGGCACAGCAGAACTGCAAGGATTTTCTTCATGTTGAAATGTCCTCCTTCTCAAATGAGCAAAGTAATTTTTACTTGCGTTTATCCTGAAAAGACGGCAGGCCGCCTTTTGGGATCTAAAAAATCAATCCTCGGAAAATACGATCGAGCCGTCTTCTCCCATGGATTCCACAATGGCCAGGGATTCGACGCGGATGCCTTTCTCGCGCATCTCGCGCCCACCGGGCTGAAATCCCTTTTCGATTGCGATGCCCGCGCCGACGATCTCGGCTTTGGCCTGTGCGCAGATATCGGCAAGTCCACGCAGCGCGCAGCCGTTGGCAAGAAAATCATCAATGATCAAAACCTTATCCTGCGGTCCCAAAAAGCGCTTTGCCACCGTGATGTCGTAGTCGCGGCCATGGGTAAAGGAATGAACACGGCAGGTGTAGACGCCGTCGGGGATGTTGGAGGTGCGGGATTTTTTGGCAAAGACGACGGGCACATGAAAAAACTGCGCCGTGATACAGGCGATTCCGATTCCGGAAGCCTCGATCGTCAGGATCTTGTTCACACCGCAGTCCTTAAATTTTGTATACCACTCTCTGCCCATCTCGTGATAGAGATCGACGTCCAGCTGATGATTGAGAAAACTGTCTACTTTCAGCACGCCGCCGGGGAGGATTTGCCCCTCCGCACGAATTCGATCACAAAGCATCTTCATGGCAGTTACTCTCCTTTTGACAGTTCCCGTTCTGACAGGCGCTCGTTTTCCCGAAGGGGAATACGGTAATATTACCAAAAAAAATAGTGTTTGTCACTATCTTGACAGACAAAAAAGCGTAAAATCCGGCAAGTTCTACGTTTCGAGGCTTTTCCACAGGAAAACCGACGCCGCTTTGACAGGATGCACAAATCGTTTTGAGAATTCGCCGCCGGAAAATGGTGTGAAATTTGTTGAAATTTCTTTTTCGCGGTTTATAATAGAGATATTGTGTTAAAAAGGAGGAACGCCGATGAAACGCGTCCCCCATTTGAACCTGCCGTCCGTCGGCACGCTTGCCGCCGCTGCCGCCCCGTTCTGGATGGAGCTTGTGCTGCGAGGCGCCCTGTTCGGGGGGATGTTCTGCGCGCCGTGGACCTATCTGCTGCCGCTGTCTCTTTCGGCGGGCTGCCTGCTGGTTCTGCTTTCTCTGTTCTTTCCCGCGCGGGCAAGGCGCGCGGCGGGCGCAGTGCTGCTGATTCTGACGGCCTTTTTGTACTGCGCCGTCACGGTTTATACGGGAATCTTCGGCGTTCTGCCGTCGCTTTACTCCGTCACCGGGGCGGGACAGGTGCTTCAGTTCTGGAGAGAGACACTCTCGTGCGCGCGGCGCCTGCTGCCGTGGCTGGCGCTGTATTTCGTGCCGTGCGCCGTATGGCTGTTTGGATCTGCGCCGAACCGGAGAGGGGGGCTCGCCCGCGTGCCGGCCGCTCTGGCCGCCTGTCTTCTGTTTTATGGGGCGGAGCTGGGGCTGATTGCCTGTGCCGACGAGGGGGCCTATTCGCCGCGGTCGCTTTATTTCAAACAGTTTGTGCCGATGCGTTCGGCCCGCATGTTCGGCGTTCTGACGACGCTGGAGCTTGACGCCCGTAGGCTGCTCATCGGCGGAGAGGAAGAGCTTTCTCTCCCGCAGGAGGAACTTCCCGTTGAGGAGACCCAGTACGAGCCGAACACGATGGACTTTGATTTTTCCGCGCTGGCCGAGGCGGAAAGCGACGGCGGGCTGAAGACGCTTCACCGTTATTTCGCGGCGCAGAAGCCGACCTTTCAAAACGAGTATACCGGTCTTTTTAAAGGCAAAAATCTTGTTCTTGTCACGGCGGAGGGCTGGTCTCCCTATGCCGTCAGCGAAGAGCTGACCCCCACTCTGTACAAAATGCTGCACGGAGGCTTCGTTTTTGAAAACTACTACAACCCCATCTGGGGCGTCAGCACGACGGACGGGGAGTACGCCGCCTGCGTGGGTCTGCTTCCCAAAGCGGGTGTGTGGAGCTTTTTTCAGTCGGGAAGCAACCTTCTTCCCTTCTGCATGGGCAATCAGCTCTCTTCCCTCGGATATACGGCGCTTGCGTACCACAACCACCTTTTCGATTATTACCGCAGGGATGTTTCTCATCCGAATATGGGTTATGTCTACAAAGGCTACGGAAACGGTCTGAACGTCACCTATACCTGGCCGGAATCGGATCTTGAGATGATTGAATTGACCGCGGACGAATATATCGGGAAGGAACCGTTTGTCGCCTACTATATGACGGTAAGCGGCCACCTCAACTATACGTTTGAGGGAAATTCCATGGCGGCCCGCCACAGGGACGTCGTGGAAAGTCTGCCGTATTCCGACAACGCCAAGGCTTATATCGCCTGCAACTATGAGCTGGAGCTTGCGATGACGGAACTGATTGCCCGTCTGGAGGCGGCCGGAATCTCCGAAGACACGGTGTTCTGCATCACGCCGGATCACTATCCTTACGGCCTTGCAAAGGAAACGCTCGACGAGCTGGCGGGGCACCCGGTGGAGGAAACGTTTGAGCTGTACAAGAGCTGCCTTGTTCTCTGGTCGCCGTCGATGGAGAAGCCTGTTCCGGTACAGAAGCCCTGTGCGCCGGTCGATATTCTGCCGACGCTGTCGAACCTGTTCGGCCTTCCGTACGATTCCCGCCTGCTGATGGGCCGGGATATTTTGTCAAGCTCGCCCGGGTTGGTGGTATTCAATTCGCGCAGCTATATCACCGATCAGGGACGCTACGACGCGGACAGAGACGTCTTTCTGCCTGCCGGGGGGACTAAGGTTTCCGACGGCTACGCCGCCTCGATCAGCCAGCAGGTGGATGCAAAATTTACCGTCAGTGCCCGCATTCTCGAAACGGATTATTACCGTGCGCTTTGGCGCGAGGCGGGCCTCGCCGAATAAAGCTTTTTTGGAAAGAAAGCGAAAGGCCGCGAAAGGCCGACGGCGGAAAAAGGCGGATTCCTGCACACGCCCGGTGAAAGCGAATGAACTAAAGAATCCCTGCGGGACTGAAACCAAAGACAGAAAAACGGATATCGCCGATGGTAAAATCGTGCGGATAAAAAAGATCCTGCCCGGCAAAGCACCGGACAGGATTTTTGTGTTTACCTCGGTCTGCGGATTTCGGCTGACAGACAAAACGCTCGGCAGGGTTTGAGCAGACTTTCAGCAGATCTCCTCAAACGGCGCGACCTCGAAGCCGCGCGCACGGATTTCGTCGATCAGATCGCCGAGAATCGCGGCGTTTGTGCTGCTCACCGAGTGCAGCAGCATGATCTCTCCGGGGTGGAGGTATTTGAGAATTTTCTCCATTGCAGCTTCCTGCGTGGGCTGATTGGAGGGATCCCAGTCGGCGTAGGCAAAGCTCCAGAACAGGCTCTTGTAGCCGAGCGCCTGCATCAGCGCGAGGGACTGTTCGGAAAATTCGCCCTCGGGGAAGCGAAACAGGCGCATCTCATAGTTGTAGTCGTTTCGAAGAGCCTCCTGCATATACAGGGCGTCTTCATACGATTCCTCGATCGAAAGTTCGCTGCAGTAGACCTTGTGGCTGTCGGAATGGTTGCCGATTATGTGCCCTTCGTCGATCATTCTCTGCACCAGCTCCGGCTGAGTGCGCAGGTAATGTCCGGTCAGAAAGAATACGGCGGTAACGTCTTTTTCCTTGAGCGTGTCAAGAATCACGGAGGTATAGCCGTTTTCATAGCCTTGGTCAAACGAAAGCGTCACGGTGTTCTGCTCTTTCGGCGCGATGAAATAGGCGCCGTACGATTCTCCGTACTTTTCCTGCAGACCCGTGCAGGCGGTGGAGCGGTTGTCCTCATCGGTCTGTGTGCCGGGTCCCCAGGTCACGCCCTCGGCGGAAAGCTTGCCGATCTTGAGAAAGTCGGCGGTCATGGAGAGCGCCGGGCGGCTTTCGGGTTCGGAATCCTCCGGCAGGGAGGGGTCGCCGATCTCGTCCGGGCGAGTGGGCTGTGAGACGCTCTCGGACGGTTCAAGAGAGGACGGCTCGGAGGAGAAAGCCTCTCCCCGGGAGGCGCAGGCGGTCTGTGACAGAAGTGCAAGCGCCAGAAACAGCGCCGCGGCTTTGGTTCGTTTCATCAAAAGAAAGCCCCTTTCCAAAAAGCGTTTTCGGTCTTAGTATGCGCCGGTGGGTTGTCCGCAATCCGTTCAAACGTGAAAAAAGCGCATCATGCCGGCCTGCACAGAATGGCCGCCCAGCCGTTTTCCTCCCGTATCGTTTCGGGCGAGAGGCCGGCGGCGCGCAGAGCCGCGAGTACCTCGTCTTTTCTCGTGTCGATGATGCCGGACACGATGCATGCGCCTTCGGGAGAAAGCAGCTTCGGCAGGTCGGGCGACAGCCGGATGATTGCATCGGCCACAATATTGGCGCAGATGACATCAAAGGTACCCTGTACGTCCTTTGCGAGGTCACCGCACAAAAACTCGATTTCGCCGCAGCCGTTTAAGGCGGCGTTTTCTTTCGCGGTGCGCACGGCCACCTCGTCGATGTCGACGCCCGCCGTGCGGCCCGCGCCAAGTTTTTTGGCGCAGATCGCGAGAATGCCGCTGCCCGTGCCGACGTCGAGCATCGTCATGCCGGGCGCGAGGGCTTCTTCCAGCAGGGAGAGGCACAGCCGCGTCGTCTCGTGTGTTCCCGTGCCGAAGGCCATGCCCGGGTCGAGACGGATGACCTGCTGGCCGGAGCGGGGAGAGTATTCCTCCCACGAGGGACAGATCGCGAGCTTTTTGGAAAGCTCGATCGGATGATAGTACGTTTTCCACGCGGTGGCCCAGTTTTCCTCGCGGACGCCGGCGGTTGCCATCTCAAAAGGGATGCCGCACGCCTCAAATCGGCCGCCGAGAAACGCGATGCATTCCGCCGGGCTTTGCCGGGGCGGAAGATAGATATGAATGACCGCTTTTGTGCGGTCCTTCTGCAGAAGCTGTTCGTCGATCAGGTCGATGTGGGCGATGGCGAGTGCGCCCTCCTCCAGATCGGAATAATCTTCAATCGCGATGCCGGCGCCCGCGACAAGCTGTGCAATCGCTGCCGCTTCGTCGAGCCGCTCGAGCGGCACCGTCAGGGAGAGATCGGTCCAGTCCATTGGGTTTCTCCTTCTTTTTTTAAAAATCTCTGCTGATTCGCTTTTATTATATCCTTTTTTTCGCCGTTTCTCAAGACGTTTCGCGCCGTGCGCCGCCGAGGACTTGCCTTTTTTAGAAAAGCAGGGTAAAATAGTGGAAATACAGGAGGACACGATCAATGGACAGCGTTTGGATCGACAGAATCTGGCCCCTGATGGAGGAAGCGTTTCCTCCCGTGGAACGCCGCTCGAAAGCGGCGCAGGCGGCCTTGTTTGACAGCGGCCGCGTTTCTCTGCGGGTTGCCGTTCAAAACGGAAAAACGGCGGGGTTTCTCACCTGGTGGGAGCTGCCTTCGTGCCGCTTTGCGGAGCATTTGGCTGTGGATGCGTCTCTGCGGGGCGCAGGTCTCGGGCCGAAGCTTTTAAAGCTCGCGTGCGAAAAAAGTAAAAAACCCGTTGTGCTTGAAATCGAGCCGCCCGATTCCGGAGAACTGCCGAGGCGCCGTCTGAATTTTTACAGGCGGCAGGGATTTTTTGTGAATGCGTTTCCCTATCAGCAGCAGCCGCTGAATCCGGAAGACAAGCCGATCGATCTGGTATTGCTCTCGTATCCGAGAGTTCTTTCCGCGAAGGAATTTTCGGCTCTGAAAGACGAAATTTATCTGAAAGTGTACGGCGTCGCGCCGGCCATGGCGGCGCTGTGACCGCGAAGACGCAGATAAAAGCGAAACCGGCCCCTCTTCTTTTAAGGAGAGGGGCCGGCTGATTTTATTTTAGGATTCGCTGTGCTCGGGAAAAGGATCCGGCAGACGCTCGGCGCGCACGGTGAGAATGCGGCGGTCGTCGGATTCCTTTGCGGACAGGCGCACGCCGCCGACCACGATGGCCGGAGAATCCGGCCCGCCCTTGGGCACATAGCCGATCTGCTCGATCAAAAAGCCGCCCAGCGTGTCCGACTCGCTGTCGTCGGGGAAGCGGATATCCAGAAGATCCTCGGCCTCCGACAGGCCCATAGAGGCGTCGAGCAGCCATTTCCCCTCGCCGAGATCGGTGACCTCGGGCTGTTCGTCGTCGTATTCGTCCTGAATGCTGCCCACGATCGTCTCAAGAAGATCTTCCATCGTGACGATGCCGTAGGTGCCGCCGTACTCGTCCACCACGACGGCGATCTGCGTTTTTTCATGCTGCATAAATTGAAACACATCCGCACAGCTGCCGGATTCCGGCACATAAAGCGGTTCACGCATGACCTGACGCATCGAAAAGCCCTCGGGCTTTTCCAAAAACTGCAGAAGATCCTTGGCATACAGAATGCCGCACACCGAGTCTATGTCATCCTCATAGACGGGCAGACGCGTGTTGCCGGAACGCATCGCGACATCAACGGCTTCGCTCAGCGTAGCCGTAACGGGAACGGCGTTGACCTCGGTGCGGTGGGTCATCACCTCGGAAACGTCGCGGTCGTCAAATTCGAAGATGTTGTTGATCATCTTCTTTTCGCCTTCGTCGATCACGCCGTTTTCCTCGCCCTCGTCGACGAGCATTCTGATTTCCTCTTCGGTGATCTGGCTGGGCTCGGCACTGGGATCACTGCCCGTCAGACGCACCGCGAGAGAGGAAATTCCCCGGATGCAGATGGTTACAGGCGAGAGGATGGCGCAGCACAGGCGCAGGAGCCCCGACAGCGCATAAGCGGCTTTCTGCGCGTGGTAGGCGGCGATGCGCCGCGGCGAAAGCACTGCAAGCGCATAAAACAAAAGCGGCGCGAGAAAGAGAGCGGCCGTCTTTGCCGCCTCGGGCGCGTCTTTTAAGAGAATGATTGCGCCCGCGGCGGACAGTGCCGCCGACAGATAGGAAAAAAGCTGTACCGACAGCTTGGCACGGTCGTTTTTCATCAGCAGCCGTTCGAGCGCGGCAGCCGTACGGTCGCCGGAGGCCGCCCGGTTTGTAAGCTGGGTGTCGTCGAGATAGACGGCGGAGGCATGCGCGAGATTGAGAAGAACGGTCAGAAAAAGCGGCAGCAGAATCAGGGTACAGCCGGCCGCGGGGTCGCAGTCTGATAACATGATATTCTCCTTATTTTGTCACAGTGTTCCGTTTTGAATCGCCTCGACATATTCCTCAAGGCAGAGATTCTTTTCGTGCATGACGGCGGCGTGTTCACGGCCGACGTAGCGAAGGTGCCAGGACTCGTAGGCGATGCCGGTGATGTCGGTTTTATCCGCGGGAAAACGGATGACAAAACCATATTCCCAGCCGTGCGCGGCCATCCACTTGGCTGCGTCGGTCATAGCGAAATCATCGTTGAGCACCTGATTGGACGGCGTGACGATGTCGAGAGCCAGTCCGGTGTGGTGATCGCTCGTGCCGGGCGGTGCAACCCATTTTTTGGCGGCTTCAGCGGCCTGCTCCCGGGTATACGAGGGGTTTGCCGCAAGCTGGCGGTTGATCTGTTTTTCAAAAAGTGCCTCGGACTGTGCAAAGGTGCGGTAGCCGTAACAGATCAGCAGATCGACACCGTCGGATTTGGCTTTCTGCATCATGGCGTCGAGATCATCGACGATGCGCGCGTCCACCTGATAGCCGTAAGCGGTGTCCGCAAGCTCAACATCAAGTTCTTCCTCCAGCACATGCCACGGGTTGACGAGAATCAGCCGCCAGTCGTCGGCGGACGCCGAAGAAGATACGGAGGAGGAAGGCTCCTCTTCTTTTGAAGAAACCTCAGAAGAAACGGAGGAAGCCGGGGAAACAGGTTCGCCGTCAGAAGACGGCTCTCCGTCGGCGGAAGAACTCATGGTGCGGGCTTCACATGCCGCCAAAAGCAGCACCGCCGAAAGCAGAGCAAAAAAGCGATTCATGTATCAATAACTCCTTGTAAAAAGCAGACCGCGTCTTATATCCTGCCGTGCCGCTTTGGCCGGGCAGGCTGCGCGAATGGGAAAACGGTTCTGCAAACTGTTTCTATTTTGCCACAAGCAGGGAGGAAATGCAAGTACCGGCGCCGTTTCCGGGCGGTTTTTATGCGGAGATATGCCGGCGGAGAATGAGTGCTTTTTTGAAAAAGGCACTTTTCTTTTGAGCGGCATTCCATTATAATATTCCGTAATAAATAAAAGAAACTGTGTGTTCAATCAATTCGGCGGCAAAGGGCCAGCCGTTTTAAAAAGAAGAGGAGCCGAGGGATGTTTTTAAAAAGAGCCGCTATGCGTTGTTTTGTCTTTCTGCTTTGTTTTGCTTTTGTATTGTCCGGCTGCGCGGCACATTCGGAGGAGGAGGGGAAACGGCGGAGGTGCATGTTTCCGTTCGCCGCCGTTTTTGCGGCGCAGGGTGCTTTTGAAAGAGTCTCCTTTTCCGAGGAGGCACAGCCGCCTTTGCTTTCGGAGGAGACGCAAAGCAAGGAATCTCCGCCCGAACCGGAGAGCGGCGTGTCTGAACCGGAAGAGACTTTTTCTGCCGTAAAGGCACCTGAAACGAGAGATTTTTGGCAGATTCGGGAGGATATGGTCGAAAATGTCCGTAAGTTTCGGGAGGGGAATCCCGACACAGTCGGCTGGCTGTATCTTTGGGATACTACGATTGACAGTCCCGTGTTTCAGACCGGGGACAACGATTACTATCTGGCGCACAACGATAACCGGGAGGAGGATAAGAACGGCGCCGTGGTATCGGATTTTCGAAATGTTCTTTCCGGCAGGGATAGCCAGTCGCTGAATCTTGTCTTGTACGCGCACAGCAAAGACGAGAATCCCGACGGCGGGGTGGAGGCTTCGCGGGAATATGAGCATTTTACCGAGCTCAAGCGTTGGCAGGACATTTCTTTTTGCGAAAGACATCCGTATTTTCTTTTTGCCACCGCGGAGGAAAGCATGGTCTTTGAGGTATTTGCGGCGTTTCATACCAAGACAAGCTTTGTCTATAATGTGCCGAATCCCACCCGCGAACAGCAGACGGCGATCCTTGAGGAGGCGCTGACAAAGAGCCTGTTTGACTTCGGGGTGGAGATTTCTCCCGACGACCGCATCATGACGCTTTCAACCTGCTGCCGCCGCATCGTACCCACTTACCCGAACGGATACCGGTTTGTAATTATGGGCCGTCTGGTAGAGGCCGGGCGGCTGCTGGAATATGACCGCACCGTTGCGGAGAATCCCACGGCGTTAACCTGTGAAAATATTTACGAATAAAGGGGCCGAGGTGTGCAGAGGTCTGCCGCGCGGTTAAAATATCTTTTTAAAACATGGGGGCGTTTTTCATGGCCGTTATGAACTGGCAGCATTATCTCGGCGCAGTCATGGGCATTGTTCTGGTGATCGGGGCCGGAATCATCTCCGGCGTGCGTTCGAGCCGGAAAGGGATCTCTACCTCGGGAGAAAAATCCCTCGGCACGATTTTGGTCACCGGCAGCCTGCTCGGCGTGATTACCGGCGGTGCGTCCACCATCGGCACCGCGCAGCTCGCGTATACGTATGGATTTTCGGCGTGGTGGTTTACGCTCGGCGCGGGGCTTGCGTGTCTGGTGCTGCTTTTCCCATTTGCCAAGCCGTTTTATTTTGGAGGCAACCGCACCCTTGCGCAGTATGTCGCGCCAGAGTATGGACAAAAGGCGGCGTCGATCGCGGCTTTTTTGATGTCGTTCGGCAATTTTTTAAGCATCGTATCGCAGACCTTATCCGGCGTCGCGCTGATTGCGGCGATCAGCACCCTGTCGGAGAAAGCTGCGGGTGTGATCACGGTCGTGCTGATGATTTCCTACATTCTGTTTGGGGGAATGCGCGGCTCCGGCGTGACGGGTCTGCTGAAATGCGTGCTTTTATACCTGTGCTGCGCTGCCTGCGGCGTGATTGTGCTGACTTCGGACGGGGGCTGGGGTGTTCTGCATGCGGCTCTGCCCGCAGAACAGTTTTTTAACGTACTGGCCCGCGGCGCGCTGACCGACCTCGGCGCGGGGCTGTCGCTGATTTTGGGCGTCGTGACGACGCAGACGTATTTTCAGGTGCTGCTGATGTCGCGCGATTTCGGCGTATACCGGCGCTCGTGCCTGCTGGGGGCGCTTTTGATTCCGCCGATCGGCGTTGCGGCCATTTTGGTCGGGCTGTATATGCGGGTGCATTACCCCGGCATCGTGCCTGCGTCGGCGCTGCCGCTCTTTTTGATAGAAAAGCTGCCGCCCGTCTTTGCGGGGCTGTGTCTCGGCGCCCTGCTGATTACGCTGGTCGGAGCGGGCGCGGGGCTGACCATCGGCATTGCGTCAAATTTTACCCGCGATATTTATCATGTGTACATCAACCCCGGTGCTTCGCAGAAGACGCTTTCCCGCCTGTCGAACGGGCTGATCGTGCTGATTCCGTGTCTGACGCTGGTCTTTTTGTTCACGGGCATGGGGTCATTGATTCTGTCGTGGAGCTTTCTTGCGCTGGGGCTGCGCGGCGCGGTGCTGTTTGCTCCGCTGTGCGGTTCGATCTGGTTCAGGGGAAAAATTCCGCCGCGCTTTGCGATGGCCGCGATTATCGCCGGACCGTCTGCGACCGTGCTGAGCAAGCTTTTTCTTCCGCTGCCGGTCGATCCGGTTTTCCCCGGCGTATTCGCTGCTCTGCTGACGATGGGCGCGGGACTGCTGGCAGGGAAAAAACGCGCTTGAGAAGGGGACCCCTTTTCAGGTATTCGAAAAAAAGGAGGTGTTCTATTTTGGAAAAGGCTGTCAGCGCAATGGCCGGTATGTTTTTGCTGATCGGCTGGCCGTTTGGCGGATGGATCAGTATGGGCTTTGCCGAGCTTCTCGGCGGCGGGACAGAGCAGAGCTTTCTCTGGCCTCTCTATGCGGGCATCATCGCTTTAACCGGAATCATTGCAGGCGCGGCAGACAAAATTTTGAAGGAAATACAGGAGCTGAAAAAAGAAATCAAAAATTCCAAAGAGAACTAAAACGCCGAACGGTGCAAAAAAATAAAAAGAGGCTCTGCAGACCGGTGCAGAACCTCTTTTTTGTGCTGCGTCAAAGTTCAAAGTCGCCGAGGCGCAGCTCGTCAAGAGGGCTGTCCGGCTCGGCGATCAGCCGGCGCGACTGGTTGACGATGGCCTCCTCCAGCTTGTTGCGGGCGAGACGTCCGTTGCCGCTCTCGCGGGAATTCTCAGCCTGTACGCGGGTGTAATATTCGAGCAGAGCGCCGCTTACGCCGTCGGAAAGGCGGTAGCCGCGCTGCGAAGCGTTAATTTCGGTGATGCGCAGCAGCTCCTCCCCCGTATAGTCGGGAAATTCGATGATATTCGGAAAACGCGAGCGCAGCCCCGAGTTCGAGGTCAGAAATTCCTTCATCTCACGCGAGTAGCCCGCGAGGATGACAACAAGATTCTCGCGGTTGTCCTCGATGCCTTTGACGAGGGTGTCGATGGCCTCTAAGCCGAAGGAATCATCTTTTCCCCGATAGAGCGAATACGCCTCGTCGATGAAAAGCACACCGCCGAGCGCGGATTCAATCACATTCTTGGTCAGAGGGGCGGTGTGGCCGACATAGCGTCCGACAAGGTCGGCGCGGGAAACTTCAACCAGCTGTCCGCCCGAGAGTACGCCGATGGCCTTGAGATAGCGCGAAATGATGCGTGCGATGGTCGTTTTTCCGGTGCCGGGGTTGCCCGTGAAGATCATGTGCATCGAAACGGCGGCGGTTTTCATACCCTCGGCGCGGCGACGGGCCTGTACACGGTAATGGTCCTCAAGTGAGAGAACGTAGTCCTTGACCTCGTGAAGTCCTACAATCGTGTCAAGCTCGCGGCGCACCTCGTCAAGCGCGCCGCGGTATGCCTGCGGCAGATAGGGCGAGAGGTCAAACGTGCTTTCCCCCACGGCGGCCGACCACCCGGGGGAAGCGTTCAGAGAGACGGCGGCGTTTTGGCCGGGGTCGTTTTCCAGTTTCCACTGGGTGAGGGCCGAAAACACCTCCTGCCGTGCCTCGACGATTTTTTTCGCACCGCTGTCCGGCTCTGCGGCCGCGAAAAGCCGGTCCGCGACGGACCCGCCGCAGGAGAGCGCCATGCCGAGGCGATCCTTCGCCTGCAGGCAAAGGGCTTTTGCCTGCGCATCTGCGATCAGGCGCAGCGCCTCGGGCGTGAGGGCGGACGTTTCACACACATCCCCGAACGCCGAAAGAAACGCCGTGCCGAAGCGGTCAATGATTTTAGAGGGCTTGAGTGTGGAGATGAAAATCAGAAATTTATCCGCCGCCGAAACGGAAGAAACGGGATTCGCGGCCAGCGCGCCGCCCGCGTCGATCAGACGGCCATTCTGCATGAGATAGCGGGAGGAAAGCCGGTGCTCTCCCGTGCGGGCGAGGCTGCACAGGGTCTGTGCAAAGGCGGGCAGGCAGGTCTCGAGCCGGTCGAAGATCAGAACCGGCGATTTTTGGAGCAGGGCCGAATAGAGGTCCTGCAGAAACAGGGTCTCGTCGCTTGGCGCGGCGTAGCGGGAAAGATCGATTACGGCCGCCTCTCCGGCGGGGAGAAGCTCTTTTTCCTGCATCAGACCCAGCACGCAGCCGACGGCGGTGTGCCGCCCGGTGTGTGCGCCGCCGCAGACAAGAATGGCGTTTTCCGCTTTGCCCTCGTCGTGTCCGGTGGCAAACGGGCGCTTCATCGCGAGCACGAAGCGGTGGAGAAATTCATCCTGTCCGAATACGACGCGCTTTGCCTCCTCCTCAATTTCAGAGAAAATCCCCGGGTTTTCCAGATAGGGATTTTTTCGGGCGGACGGCTGAACAAGGCCGTCTTGTTCCAGCCGAGATTGCAGCGCCGCGACGTCGCGTCTTGCGTCGCCGCAGAGACGGTCGGCCGATGCGGGCACGGGGCGCTTTTCGGAGAGAGCCTCTGTTTGACGTTTCAGCTCGGAGGAGATGCGCTGATTGACGCGCTCGACCTCAGCGAGCAGGTCTTCGGTTTGCTGTGCCGCCGTACCGAAGGCCGTTGGCCGCGTTTTGGAAGAACCGAAAACGCTGTTGAGCAGTGATTCCAGATCGTTTCGCATAAGGCAGTTTCCTCTCTTTTTTTAAAAAATCCGGGTGTTTTTGAAAAAAAAAGCTGTTCGTTCCTGCGTCAAGGCTCTGCACGCAGCAGCCTCCCGCCGCAGCGGCAGCGGTAACGCTCGGGATGCTCGATCAGCGCCGAACGGCGGCACCGGCCGATCTCGGCGCCGCAGCGCTCGCAGACAAGCCGGTAGCGAATAACACGCGTGTCCTCTACGCCGAGAGAATCGCAGCCGCTTGCTCTTCGGATATCGTAGCCGAAAGCTTCGTTCATCTTTGCGGCGTATGCTTTCCAACGCGCCTGATGATTCATGCAGCCGGGGCAGGTGTGCAGCACCTCGTGCGCAAGCGTCTGCCGGCAGGAAAGCTCCGGCGCGGCGAGCATGCGCTCTGACAATTCGATCACCCAGCGCCTGTTTTTGCGCTGACATAGGCCAAACCGTGTGGCTGCCCGGCGGTTGACCTGTACATGCGGGTCGATGTTTTTTGCCGCCGGGATGCGAAGCGAGCGCGCCTCGGCGATGACCTGCCGCAGCAGACCGTCAAGATCATTCATAAAAAAGCAGCCTTTCCTTGCGGGTGAGATAAATCATTCAAAACCGTTTTGCCGAGAAAAGAGCAAAAAGCCGCCCGGGAGGGATTTCGCGGAGCAAATCCCTCCCAAAGCCGCCTTTTAAAGCAAACGATCCAAAAAAACGGGCCGCTGTCACTTTCCCTTTTTCGCGACGGCGAGACGCGCCTTTTCGGCGATCTTTTCCGGGGTGAGGCCATAAGCCTTCAGCACGGCTGCCGCCGCGCCGGAACGGCCGAACTCATCCTCAACGCCGTGACGCACGACGGGCACGGGGCAGTTTTCGGCGACAAATTCGGCGACGGCGCCGCCGAGTCCGCCGACGATGTTGGCTTCTTCGGTGGTGACGATCGCGCCGGTTTCGCGGGCGGCGGCCTCTACCAGCTTGGTGTCAAGCGGCTTGACCGTGTGCATGTCGATGACGCGGGCCGAGATGCCGTCTGCTTCGAGCAGCTTCGCAGCCTCCAGCGCCATCTGTACCATCATGCCGACGGCGATGATGGTGACGTCGCCGCCATCCTGCAGCACTGCGCCGCGGCCAAGTTCAAATTTGTAGCCCTCGATGGTATCGGTGACGGTCTCGACCGCAAGGCGGCCCAGACGCAGATACGCGGGGCCGTCGTAGGCGAGCAGCGCCTCGACTGCCAGATTCATTTCGTTTGCGTCGCAGGGGCAGACGACCGTCATGCCGGGAATGGCGCGCATGATTGCGAAATCCTCGATGCACTGGTGAGTCGCGCCGTCTTCGCCGACGGAAAGACCGCCGTGCGAGCCGACGACCTTGACATTGAGGCGGGGGTAGGCGATGGAGTTGCGCACCTGTTCCCACGCGCGGCCGCTCGCGAACATCGCGAACGAGCTGCAAAACGGTTTCTTGCCCGATGCGGCCAGACCCGCGGAGACGCCGGCCATATTGGCCTCGGCGATGCCCATGTTGAAGAAACGCTCGGGATACGCCTTGGAAAACCCCTTGGACATGGTGGAGCCGGAGAGATCCGCGTCGAGCACGACGAGGTCGGGATCCACCGCTCCCAGACGGACGAGAGCGTCGCCGTACGCGGCGCGCGTTGCGATCTTATTTGCCATGGCTCAGCCCTCCAGTTCTGCGAGGGCGGATTCCAATTCTGCCTTCGCTTTCAGATATTGTTCTTCGTTCGGCGCCTTGCCGTGCCAGCCGGCGTCGTTTTCCATAAAGGAAACGCCCTTGCCCTTGACGGTGCGCGCAAGGATGACGGTGGGCTGTCCCTTGGCGGCGGCAGCTTCGTCGAACGCCGCCCGGATGGAAGCATAGTCGTGACCGTTGCAGAAAACGACGTGCCAGCCGAAGGCTTTCCACTTTTTATCGAGCGGCTCGCTCGGCATGACGTCGGCGGTTTTGCCGTCGATCTGCAGTCCGTTGACGTCCACAATACCGCAGAGATTGTCGAGCTTGTACTTGGCGGCGCTCATCGCGGCCTCCCAGATCTGGCCCTCTTCGATTTCGCCGTCGCCCATCATCGCATAGACGCGATAGTCTTTCTTGTCGAGCTTGCCCGCCAGCGCCATGCCCACGGCGGCAGAGAGACCCTGCCCGAGCGAACCGGTCGACATGTCGACGCCCTTGACGTGGCGCATCTCGGCGTGGCCGGACATATGCCCGTCGATCGAACGGAACTGCGAAAGTTCCTCCATGGGAAAAAAGCCGCGCAGCGCCAACACGGGATAGAGCGCGGGGGTGCAGTGCCCCTTGGAGAGAACAAAGCGGTCGCGGCCGGGATTTTTCGGATCCTTCGGATCGACGCGCATGACCTCCTGATAGAGAACGGTGAGTACATCCGCCGCGGAGAATGAGCCGCCCAGATGACCGGACTGGCAGTCATAGACGGCCTTGAGACCGGCGAGCCGCGCCTTTGCGGCGAGAACAGCCAGCTCTTTGACACGGGAATTTTCCATTGCTTGCGACATCCTTTCTTTTCATTCCAAACGTGTTTTATCCGTGAAATACGCTGAGATCGAGCGCATCAAATCCGGCGAGCAGCCGCTTGGCGGCATCGCAGAGCGCATCGCAGTCGCCGGGGCCGTTGCCCTCGATGTTGAGCGGGAGCAGAGGATCATGCAGCGAGAGACGCAGCAGCATCCAGCCCTGCGAAGAGGTCACGCGCACTCCTTCGTAGGAGTTGGGTGCGACCGCAAAGCCCGCGGCACGGGCTCTTTCTTCAAAGGCGGCGAGAACGATTTTGCCCATTTTCTGAAAATCGCCGCAGAGCACCGGAATGCGAAGCTCGCGCGCCTCATAGGCGGGAACAAGCGCTTCGATCAGGCGGCCGAGCGAACGGCCCGCGGCCTTTTCTTTTGCGGCGGCGCAGAGCAGGCGCACCGCCATGTATGCGCCGTCATCGAGAAAATAGTTTTCCGACAGCGCTCCGTGGCCGGAGGTCTCGATGGCGAGCGGCGCGGTGACGCCCGTTGATTCCAAACGAATGGCTTCGTTGATGACATTTTTGTAGCCGCGCTTAAAGCGGTGATGGCGAAGCCTCAGCGATTTTTCGAGAAAATCCGTCAGGTGGTCCGAGGTAACCGAATCCGTCACGATGACAGCACCCGGATATTCCGGCGCCAAAATCGCGGCCATCATGGCGATGATCGCGTCGCGGCTGACCTCGGTGCCGTCTGCAAGAACGGCGGACATGCGGTCGACGTCTGTGTCAAAGACCAGGCCGAGATCGGCGCCGCTTTCCAGCACGGCTTCACGCGCGGCAGCCATGGCTTCTTTATTTTCGGGATTTGGAATGTGGTTTGGGAAAGTTCCGTCCGGCTCGAGATAGCGGCTGCCCGAGACGTCTGCCCCAAGCGGCGCAAGCACCCGATCCGCAAAGAAGCCGCCCGCGCCGTTGCCGCAGTCGACGGCAACGTGCAGACCGGCAAGAGGAGGAGTCCCTCCGGGCGCGCCGACGCCGAGGCGGATTTTTTCGCGCAGATCCGCGGTGTAAAGCGCCATCAGATCAAACGGCCTGCCGGTTGTTTCGGTTTGGGCGGGAGAAAGCTTTTCTGCCGCGGTGAGCAGAGCCGTGATGTCGGGCTTGTCAAGTCCGCCTGCGCGGGTGAAAAATTTCATGCCGTTGCGGTCCATCGGCAGATGGCTTGCCGTCAGCATGACCGAGCCGTCAAAGCCGCTCTCGGGATAGACCGTGCCCATAAACATGGCCGGCGTCGACGCCAAGCCGCAGTCGAACCCCGAGGCTCCCGCCGCCGCAATGCCGGAGAGCGCGGCACGCTTGAGTACCTCTGCCGTCACCCGGGAATCGTGCCCCACGCCGACCGCGAGGGACGAAGCGGGCTTGCCGCTTCGTTCTGCGAGCCACAGAACGAACGCCTGCGCAATGCGGCCGACGGCTTCCGGCGTCAGGTTGGCCTGATCGCCGAGTGCCGTGCCGCGCACGTCGCTGCCGTTTTGCAGACGAAGCAGTGTATTTTCAGTCAAGAAATCCCCTCCTGCTGTTTTCTGCCACCATTATACACCCGCATTCCCTTTGCCGCAACGAAAAAAGCGGTGTTTTGGGGAATTTGACAAAGGAACGGCAGAGCCGCGGCCGAAAAGCTCCGTCCTCCGGGATGCCGGGGGACGGAGCCTTGACGCGCCTTATCTATGCGAAAACCACCTGCACCAAGAACATGTACAGCAGCGTGCCGCCTGCGATACTGAGCAGGACGTTCTTTTTCCACAGATGCACCACGGCGGTTGCGCCTGCGGCGATCATTTCAGGCAGGCCGTGCGGCCAGACGAGAAACTCTGTCTGGCGCAGACAGTAGACCAGCAGCAGGCCCATCGCGGCGGCGGGAAGCATCCGGCCGAGATCCCGTACGGCCTTAGGAGGTTCTTTTCCCTTTGGAAAGAGAAAAAACGGAAGAAAGCGCGTCACGGCGGTGCCGAGGGCCACCGCAAGGATCATTGCAAAAATTTCGGGACTGCTCATTTGCACAAACGCCTCCTTCCCAGAAGAAGCACGGCAAGAATCGCCGCCATCGCGGGCAGCACCATGCCGTCTGCGCCGAAGAGAAGGCGCGCCGCGAGCGCGCAGCCCGCGCCGATTCAGCCGAATACGCGGTTTTCCTTCTTTTTCATCTGTTCGAGAAAGAGGGCCACGAACAGAGCCGTCAGGGCAAAATCCATCCCCGTGGTATCGAACAAAATCAGGCTGCCCGCCGCCGCTCCGAGAAACGATGCGAACGTCCAGTAAAAATAGTCGAGAAAGGTCACCGCGAGATAAAAATCTCCCGGTTCCACATCGTCGGGGATTTCGGCGGAGGATACGATCGAAAACGTTTCGTCACAAAGGCCGAAGATCAAAAAAAGGCGGCGCAGCCCGAGAAAGCTGTATTTTTCTAGCATAGAAAGTCCGTAAAACAAATGCCGGGCGTTGACCATCAGGCTCAGGAGGAACGCTCCGATGGGATCGAACGGGGACAGCAGCAGCGGAATCGCAGCGAACTGCACGCTGCCGCCGAAGGCGACCGCGCTCATGAAGAGCGCCCACATGGGGGAAAAGCCGCTCGACTGCATCAGCATGCCGAACGCGGCTCCCAGTACAAAAAAGCCCAGCAGCACCGGAACGGTGTGCGGGAAAGCCGCCGCAAAAGCCCTTGTCTGGCGGCCAAACGCATGGGAATGCATGAGTTTTCTCCTTCTCTTTGGCACAGGGCGAAAAGCCGCCGGCCGTATTTATAAAATCAAAAAGCCAAAAGTCTCCGTCTCGGTATAAGGAGACGCTTTTTTGCCCAGAATGACAGGAATTATTTTAACACGTGCGGCGCTGGGCGTCTATGGGATGCGGCGCACAGCTTTTTTGATCAAAAAGGAGGCTTTTTTTCGCATTCCGACAGTTTTTTCAAATGTATTGACACAGACTTTTTTTCTTGTTAAAATGAGATATCTCAATTGGAAAAAAGGACGTTGGAGTCTTTCCCAAGCAAGATATCGACCGCCCGCCGGATGACTGCCGCCGGGCCAAGGCCACACGGACAGCCGGGTCGGATGCCGAAAGCCGCGAAGGGCGGCGGCAACTTCTGTTGCCTTATTGATTGAGTTAGAAGCTCAAATTTTATAAGTTGATCACTTAAAATCAAGTGCCGTCGGGCACGCAAACTTGTGAAATGGTCAATAAGAGTAGTAAAAGTAATCTTTGCTATATAGACTCTGCGCCGATTTTAGAGAACGGGACCTTCTGGCTTTCTGCGAAGAAAGCCCCGCCCGCACCTCTTTACAAGTAACAGCGTGCACCGCCGTATGGTGCCGCTTATTTTTTGTCGTTTTTGGGGAGAGGGGCGCGTTTTATCATGAAAAAGATTATCGAACTGCGCGGCGTGACAAAGGCCTTTGACGGAGAGACGGTTCTCGACGGAATCGAACTTTCCATCTATGACCATGAATTCATCACGCTGCTCGGACCTTCCGGCTGCGGAAAAACCACGATGCTTCGGCTGATCGGCGGCTTTGAGACGCCCGACGCGGGCGACATTGTGTTTTTGGGTGAACGCATCAACGATGTGCCGCCGCACAAACGCAGCGTCAACACCGTTTTTCAGAAGTACGCGCTTTTTCCGCATCTCAACGTGTTTGAAAACATAGCGTTTCCTCTGCGCGAGCAAAAGATTCCCAAGGCCGAAATCGAGCGCCGTGTCGGCGAGATGCTCTCTCTTGTGGCTCTCAAGGGCTTTGAACACCGCAGCGTGACGCGCCTGTCCGGCGGACAGCAGCAGCGTGTCGCGATTGCGCGCGCGCTGATCAGTCACCCAAAGGTGCTTTTGCTTGACGAGCCTCTCGGCGCGCTGGATCTCAAGCTGCGCAAGGATATGCAGGCGGAACTGAAAAACATTCAAAAGCAGACGGGAATCACCTTTATTTTCGTGACCCACGATCAGGAGGAAGCCCTCTCGATGTCGGACACGATTGTCGTCATGTCCGGCGGGCGCATCCAGCAGATCGGTACGCCCATCGACATTTACAATGAGCCGGTTAACGCCTTTGTGGCGGATTTTATCGGCGAGAGCAACATCGTAGACGGCGTGATGCTTGCCGACCGGCGCGTTTCCTTTTCGGGACACACGTTTGACTGCCTTGACGCGGGCTTCGATAAAAACGAGCCTGTGGACGTCGTCATCCGTCCCGAGGACGTCGATATCGTTCCGGCGGAAAAAGGCATGCTGCGCGGCGTAGTGACGAGCGTTACGTTTATGGGCGTTCATTATGAGATCATCGTCGATATCAAAGGCTTTAAGTGGATGATTCAGACGACGGATTTTGTGGATGTGGACAACCAGATCGGCATCTACCTTGAACCGGATGCGATTCACATCATGAAGAAATCCGAATTTTCCGGAATGTTCGGCGACTACTCGTCCTTCAGCAACGAGCTTGACGAGCTTTCCAACGCAGAAAGCGGGGAAGAGGAATGAAAAAGGCTTCCGCTTCTCCGGGCCGCGCGGCGGCATCCTACCGGGCCGCGCTTGCTCCGTACACGGTGTGGGCGGCGCTTTTCATTGTCGTGCCGCTTCTCTTTATCGCGTACTATGCGTTTACGGACAACAACTTTCATTTCACTACGGACAATATCACGCGCTTTTTCACCGCCACTTCACAGGTGGCCGCCGCCGACGGCACCATGCAGGAGGTACGCACCTATCTTCTGATTTTTCTGCGGTCGTTAAAGCTGGCGGTGATCTCGACG
This sequence comes from uncultured Oscillospiraceae bacterium, assembly GCA_934232845.1. Classification (GTDB taxonomy): domain Bacteria; phylum Bacillota; class Clostridia; order Oscillospirales; family Ruminococcaceae; genus Yanshouia. Next base: position 12,120 of record CAKQGD010000007.1, on the reverse strand, counting down.
GTCATCTGCCTTGTGATCGGCTATCCCTTTGCCTATTTGATCGCGCGGGCCTCTCCCCGTGCGCAGAAGACCGCAATCACGCTGATTATGGTGCCAATGTGGATGAATTTTCTGATCCGCACCTACGCGTGGATGACGATTTTGCAGGATACGGGTCTTTTAAACTCGCTGCTCACGGCGCTGCATCTGCCTGCCGTACACATTATCGGCACGGAGAGCGCGGTCGTGGTCGGCATGGTCTACGACTACCTGCCGTATATGATTTTTCCCATCTATTCGGTCATGGCCAAGATGGATACAAAGCTGCTGGAGGCCGCGCGTGATCTGGGCTGCAGCAGCCTGCACGTTGTAAAGCGGGTGGTGCTGCCGCTGAGTATGCCGGGCGTGATCTCCGGCATCACGATGGTGCTCGTTCCCTCGATCAGCACGTTTTATATTTCTCAGAAGCTCGGCAGCGGAAAATTCTACCTGATCGGCGACGCGATCGAGAGCCAGTACGTCGCCAACAATCTGCATTTTGCCGCGGCGATCGCCTTTATTCTGATGGTGGTTCTGCTCGCCAGCATGGCGCTGATGCGCTATCTGACCGGCCGCCGCGTGTACGGAGGGGTGTGAAAATGAAACGATCCGCCCGTATTTACACCGGTCTTGTATTTTTGTTTCTGTTTGCGCCCATCGTAATTTTGATCGTGTTTTCCTTCAACAGCGCCAAGAGCCTGTCGGTATTCGACGAGTTTTCTTTCAAATGGTATCTCGAGCTGTTTTCAGACGACGTGACGCTCACCTCTCTGAAAAACACCCTTGTGCTGGCGCTGACGGCGTCTGTGATCTCCACGATCATGGGTACGGCCGCCGCGGTCGGCATCGACAAGCTGCGCCGCCGCTGGCTGCGGGCCGCGATGGATACCGTCACCAATATTCCGATGGTCAATCCCGACATCATTACCGGCATCTCTCTGATGCTGATGTTCGTATTCGTGGGGCAGCTCTTTGGCTTTGCGACGAGCCTGAGCTTTTGGACGATGCTCATCGCGCATGTCACCTTCTGCCTGCCGTATGTGATTCTGCAGGTGCTGCCGCGCCTGCGCCAGATGGACCCCGCCCTGCCGGAGGCCGCGATGGATCTGGGCTGTTCGCCGCTCAAGGCGTTTTTCAGAGTCGAAATCCCCGAGATTCTTCCCGGCATCGCAACCGGCATGATCATGGCGTTTACCCTGTCGCTTGACGACTTCGTCATCAGCTATTTCACCCAGGGCAACGGGTTTCAGACACTGCCGATCCGTATCTACAACATGACGAAAAAGACCGTTACGCCCAAAATGTATGCACTCGCGACGATCATTTTCTTCGTGATTCTTACGCTGCTGCTGGTCACAAATCTGATCGGCGGCGACGAGGAAGACGCCGTGTCCGGACGCCGCAAAAAGCGTTTGCATCATAACAAAACACATCATAAGGAGGAATCCCCGCAATGAAAAAAGTTCTTTCCCTCGCCATGGCCGCCGCCCTGCTGCTGTCGTGCGCGGCGCTGTCCGCCTGCGGTTCCAAGGAATCGCTTACGCTCAACGTTTACAACTGGGGAGAATATATCTCCGACGGTTCCGAGGGCTCGCTTGATACCGTCAGCGCGTTTGAAAGCTGGTATGAGGAAACCTACGGTACGCCGGTCAACGTCAACTACGACACCTACGCCAGTAATGAGGATATGTACGCCAAGCTTAAAAGCGGCGCCGTCAGCTACGACGTAGTGATCCCGTCGGACTATATGATCGCCCGGATGCGCGATGAGGGAATGCTGCTGCCGCTCAATTACGACAATATTCCCAACTATGAGAACATCACGGAGGATTTCCGCGGTCTTTACTACGACGAAAAGAATGAGTATACCGTTCCCTACACCTATGGAGTGGTCGGCGTGATCTATAACGCCAATGTGGTGGACTCCGCGGACGCATCCGGCTGGGAGCTGATGTGGAACGAAAAATACGCCGGCCAGATCCTGCAGTACAACAATTCCCGCGATGCATTCGGTACGGCGATGTACAAGCTCGGCCTCGACGTCAACTCCACCGACAAGGCCGTGTGGGAGGCCGCCTATGACGAGCTTCTCGCGCAGCGCCCGCTTGTCAAAAGCTATGTGATGGATGAGATCTACAACATGATGGAATCCGGCGAGGCGGCGGTTGCCTCCTACTACGCGGGGGATTACTTTACGATGCTCGACGCGCAGGCCGACACGGTGGATCTGCAGTTCTATTACCCGGAGCAGACCAACTATTTTGTGGATGCGATGTGCATTCCGACCGGCTGCCAGAACCAGGAGCTGGCCGAGATTTTCATCAACTATATGCTCAGCGAGGAGCCCGCGATTGCGAACGCCGAGTATATCTGGTATGCCTCTCCCAACCGCGTCGTCTATGAAAACGAGGGATATATCGAGGACATGGGCGAAGAAGCGATGGAAATCCTTTACCCCGATCTGGGTGATTTCTCTGAGCAGTACAACCGTCTGGCCTATCGCAACCTCGACGCGGACATGCTTTCTTATCTGAACACTCTTTGGGAGAACCTGAAAATCAGCTGAAAAATCAGCGCTTGACTTCAAGAAAAAAGAACCGGAGCGGCCTCTTGGCAGGCGCTCCGGTTCTTTTTATTAAAAAATCATACAGGATCGATGAGACTGCTTCGCTTTTCAAAGGCCGGGGTGAAAAAGGGCCTTTGTCTTTTTTTGGTACAGAACAGATAAAATTGACGGTTCAAAAACAGTCAGGGTACTTTTCCGACGATGCAAAACGGAAAGATTCCGATTTGACCCGTGCGCAGGCGGCGCCGTTGCCGGGTACATCCCGGACGATATACGCGCGGTATGAGCGGGGTGTCAGAGAATTGCCGATTGCCATCTGAGCTCACTGCGCGGGCTCTGTAAAGTGCCGGCGGATTCGGTTTTGCTTTTTTCCTAAACGAAGAAAAAAGAGCTGGCCTGAGTTTTTTGCACTCAGACCGGCTTTTCAAACAGGGTATTATTTCATATGGCGCTTCAGTTCCTCAAGCGCGTCGAAGTGCAGCGTTGAGCGCATTCCTCCAAACGCACGCACCATGCGCTGTATGCCGAAGTACGAGCGGTCAAGCAGAGCGGCCTGACGGGCGATCAGCTCGTCGATGCGCTCTTGCCGTCGGGCCATGCGGTCGATGCGGTCAAGCTCCGCCGTGCCCTGCAGCGTCTCATAGAGCGTGCGCAGGTTTTCTTTGTACTCGTCGAATTGGCCGCGCGCCTCGTCTATGCGTTCCATGGCGTCGGCTTTCCATTCAAGGCCCAGCAGGCGCATCTCTTCTTTCAGCCACGCGCCGCGCTGCTGCAGCCCCGCGCTTTTATCCAGTGCGGCAAAGGTGTTTTCGGTAAGGTCCTCTGTCATTTCGTCGGACAGTTTGTGTAGCTTCTGTGCGACGTCGTCGATCTCACCGAGCTGACGGTTGAGCCGGGCGATTGTGCGCAGCGTCGCCAGCACATCGGCGGCCAGCACCGCGTACAGGACACAGAGCAAAACGGTGCTCAGTGTGTGCGGCAGCCATGCGACGATATGGCGCACCGGCGTGTGAACGACGCGCAGTACAAAAATACAGCCCAGCCCCCATAGGATGGAAAACTTCAGACAGACATAGCCGCCGATGTTGAACGGCACATCGGAATAATCCCACCAGCGCTGGTGAAAAAGCTTTTCCATCGCGAAGCCGGTCACGCCCTCGAGCAAAGAGGTCAGCACAACCGCTCCCAAGAACAGCAGAGCGGGATTTTTCTCAAAAGGAGAAAGCACCCAGATCACGAAGCACATTCCCGCGCCGTAGATGGGACAGACCGGCCCGTTGAGAAAGCCGCGGTTGACGACCTTTCCGGTGGTGACGGCGGCATAGCAGACCTCCGTCATCCAGCCGAGGCAGGCATAGATCAGAAAATACCAGAGATATTGCTGTATCATGTCGGTTTCTCCTTTGCGTCATCGGGGGATTCCCCGAGAAAGTCACTGGCCAGCACCGCGCCCGAGGTGAGCGTGCCGCGGCCGTATTTTGTCCGCATGGTGTCGACGGCGCGTTCCAGACGCCGCCGTTTTTCCCTCTCCTCGACCGATGCGCCGAACAGGCTGACCTGTTCTTCGTATTCGGCCCCGGCGGGCAGCAGATTCATCGCGGTGACGGTCAGCATCCGCACGGGCTTTTGCGGCTCCCAAAAGCTGCGGTACAGTTCCATACAGGCAGAAAGGAGTTCGCTTTCGAGTGAAGTCGGGCGGTCGAGCGTGTGCTGCCGTCCCGTCGTGTGCAGCGCAGAATCTTTTACCGCAAGCTGTACGGTGCGGCAGCAGAAGCCGTGCCGCCGCAGGCGGCCTGCCACCTCGTCGCAGAGCACGGCGACGCCGACGCGCACGTCCGCCTCTCCGACGAGATCCCGCCGAAAGGTGATTCCGTTGCCGACGGATTTCACCTCGCGGGGTTCTCCCGCCGGGCGCACGGGGGAGTCGTCCAGTCCGTTCGCGTAGTCGTGCAGCGTCTCGCCGAGACGCCCCAGCCGGTGGGACAAAAGCGGGCGGTCTGCTGCCGCGAGCTGGCCGATCGTCTCGATATAGAGCGAGCGCAGCACCTTTTCCGACGCGCCGCCGACGTAGAGAAGCGCCGACACGGGCAGCGGCCACACGATGCGGGGAACGTCTTCTCTGCGGATGACGGTGGTGGCGTTCGGCTTTTTGTAGTCGGAGCCGAGCTTGGCGAATACCTTATTGAAAGAAACGCCGACCGAGATGGTCAGACCGGTTTTTGCCTGCACCTCGTGCCGCAGGCGGTCGGCGATTTCTTCGGGCGTGCCGAACAGATGCGCCGATCCGGTCACATCGAGCCAAGACTCATCGATGCCGAACGGCTCTACCAGATCGGTGTAGCGGCCGTAAATGGCGTTGACCCGGCGCGAATATTCGCTGTAAGCCTCTCGGTGCGGCGCGACGAGCACCAGCCCGGGACATTTTCGCCGTGCCTGCCAGATGGTTTCCGCGGTTTGAATGCCGCAGTGTTTCGCGGCCTCGTTTTTCGCGAGAATGATGCCGTGGCGGCTTTTGGGATCGCCGCAGACGGCCATAGGCCCGGCGGCCAAAGACGGGTTGAGAACGGTCTCAACCGACGCGAAAAAGCTGTTGCAGTCGCAGTGCAGCACGGCGCGGTCCAAGGGCGGCGCCCCCTTCCTGAAAAGAACACTTGTTTCTTATTAGAATAGCGCAGAAAGGCGCGGGATGCAAGGCCCGTTCACAAAGTATTTTCTTTTCGGTGCTGACAAATTTCGTCTGAAGAGGTATAATAAAAAAAACGAAGGCAAGGAGGCCGATCCATGAAGCTGACTTTTCTGGGCGCGACGCATGAGGTAACGGGAAGCTGTTACTACTTAAGCGCCTGCGGAAAAAACATTGTCATCGACTGCGGCATGGAGCAGGGCGTTGACCGCTTTGAGAACCAGCAGCTGCCCATCGGGGCGAACGCGGTTGACTGCGTACTGCTGACACACGCGCATATCGACCATTCCGGAATGCTGCCCATGCTGGCAAAAAACGGCTTCTCCGGCAAGATCCATGCGACGGAGGCTACCAGCGATTTATGCAATGTGATGCTGCTCGACTCCGCGCATATTCAGGAGTTTGAAGCAGAGTGGCGCAACCGCAAGGCCAAGCGTGCCGGCAGACCCGACTACGTTCCCCTGTATACCATGGAGGACGCCGAGGCTGCGATCAAGTTGTTCTGCGGGCATCCGTACAACCAAAAATTCGAGATCTTTCCCGGCATTGAGGCGCGTTTCATCGACGCGGGCCATTTGCTGGGCTCTGCGTCCATCGAGGTCTGGGTCACCGAGGAGGGTGAAACGAAAAAAATCGTTTTCTCCGGAGATATCGGCAACCTTCATCAGCCGCTGATCCGCGACCCCAGCTATCCGACGGACGCGGATTATGTGCTGATCGAATCCACTTACGGAAACCGTAACCACGGAATGACGCGTCCAGACTATGTCAAGGAGCTTGCCGCGATCATGCAGCGCACCTTTGACCGCGGCGGCAATCTGGTAATTCCGTCCTTTGCGGTGGGCCGCACGCAGGAGATGCTCTATTTCCTGCGCCAGATCCATAACGAGCGCCTCGTCACGGGACACAACTATACCGTCTGGGTCGATAGTCCGCTCGCCATTGAGGCGACGAATATTTTCCACGAAAACGGCATGGAATGCTACGATGAGGATACGCTGGCGGTCATCCGTAGCGGGGAAAACCCCATCGCCTTTGAGGGGCTGAAGCTTGCGGTTACCTCCGATGAATCGCGCGCGATCAACTTTGACACCACGCCCAAGGTCATTATCTCCGCAAGCGGCATGTGCGAGGCGGGCCGCATCAAGCACCACCTCAAGCATAACCTCTGGAAAAAGGAGAGCACCATCCTGTTCGTCGGCTATCAGGCCGTCAACACGACCGGCCGCGCCATTGTGGACGGCGCGCAGTCGGTGCGGCTTTTCGGTGAAACGATCGACGTCAAGGCCGAAATCGCGACGCTGACGGGTATCAGCGGACACGCCGACCACGATGGGCTGCTTCGTTGGATCGAGAGCTTTGAAAAGAAGCCGCAGAAGGTTTTTGTCGTACACGGCGACGACGAGGTGTGCAAGGCCTTTACCGAGGAACTGAACGACAAAGGCTACGACGCATATGCGCCGTATTCGGGCACGCGCGTCGATCTGCTGACCGGTGCGGTGGAGTATGAGGCACAGCCCGTTGCGATTAAGAAGTCCTATGCCGCCGAGCGCGCCGAGACGATGTTCACGCGTCTGATGGCTGCCGGACGCCGTCTGCTTACCGTGATCGAGCATAACCGCGGGGGCGCCAACAAGGACCTCGCCCGTTTCGCTTCGCAGATCGATTCGCTCTGCGATAAGTGGGACAGATAAAAGAAGAAAAGCAAACGCATCCAAAGCGCCGCCCGGCCGGGCGGCGTTTTTGCTTCGCCTATGAAAAAAAGACGGGCAGCAGCGATTTTTACAAAAAAACGCGCCGCGCATCGTATGAAAAAACGAAGAAAGGCGTTGACAACCGAAAACGAATCCTGTATACTGCAAGCAGTTGAATTCTTACAGGAAATACGATGACAGGGAAAAAGCCCTTTTTCAAGGCTGCAGAGAGTTGCCGGGCGGTGCGAGGCAATGCCGAGGTTGGGGTGTACTGGCCCTTGAGTAGTCCGGCTGAGCCTGCGGGTTAGGTCGGAACGGGTTCCTCACCGTTATCACAGAGGCGGAATTCGTTTGGTTTTTAAGGCCGAACCGATGCCGACAGAGCGGGCGCTTTTTAAAAGGCGCCAATCAGAGTGGTACCGCGGGAGCATGACGGCTCTCGTCTCTTTTGAAAGAAGAGACGAGAGCTTTTTTTGTTGCATTTTTATTTTGGAGGAAAAGAAAATGAAGCGCATTAAGATTTTCGACACCACGCTGCGTGACGGTGAGCAGTCCCCCGGCTGCAGCATGAACCTTTCGGAAAAGATCGAGATGGCCAAGCAGCTTGAGCGCCTCGGTGTGGATGTGATTGAGGCGGGCTTTGCCATCGCTTCGCCCATGGATTTTAAGAGCGTGCAGGCGATTTCCGCAGCGGTGTCGCGGTGCACGGTGGCAAGCCTTGCGCGTGCCGCGAAAAACGATATCGATGCGGCGTGGGATGCGGTCAAGGACGCCCGTCATCCGCGGATCCATGTGTTTTTGGCCACGAGTGACATCCATATGAAATACAAGCTGCAGATGACGCCGGAGGAGGTGCTGCGCCGCATCTCGGAGATGGTCGCCTACGCCAAAGAAAAATGTGCCGACATCGAATTTTCCGCCGAGGATGCCTCGCGCTCCGAATGGCCGTTTCTCGCGCAGTGCTACACCAATGCCGCTGCGGCGGGAGCAACGGTGCTCAACGTGCCGGACACCGTAGGCTACTCGACCCCGGAGGAGATGGCGCGGCTGATCGCTTACCTGCGCGAACACGTCGAAGGCGCGGGGAACGTGGAATTTTCCGTGCATTGCCACGACGACCTCGGCATGGCGGTGGCCAATTCTCTCGCGTGCGTCGCAGCGGGCGCGGCGCAGATCGAGTGCACCGTCAACGGCATTGGCGAGCGCGCCGGAAACGCGAGCCTTGAGGAGGTCGTCATGGCGCTTTCCACGCGGCGCGACATTTACAAAGCCGAGACGGGAATCGACACCAAGCAGATTTACCGCAGCAGCAAGCTCTTGAGCAGCATTACCGGCGTGCCCGTGCCGCCGACGAAGGCGATTGTCGGCGCAAACGCCTTTGCGCACGAATCCGGAATCCACCAGCACGGCATGATCGCCAACACCCAGACGTACGAAATCATGCGCTCTTCGGATGTGGGCGTGCCGAGAAGCACGATGGTGCTCGGAAAGCATTCCGGCAAGCACGCGCTGCGCGAGAGACTCACCTCGATGGGATACGAGCTGACCGACGAAGCGCTGGAGGATGTATTCGCCCGGTTTAAGGCGCTGGCGGACAGAAAGAAAAACATCACCGGTTCCGATCTGGAGGCGTTGGTGCTCAACCGGCGCGGCGGCGCCGCCCCCGAGGAATGCACGCTTGTGCGCTATGTGGTCAACACGGGCAGCGGCGTGCCGAACACCTCGTATATCGAGATGGAAAAAGACGGGCAGACTCTGCAGGAGGTTTCGGCCGGATCCGGCCCTCTGGACGCTTCGTTCAAAGCGATCAACCGGATGCTGGGTATGGAACTCAGACTGGAAAGCTTCAGCCTAAACGCCGTCACGGACGGCGAGGACGCGGTCGGCGAGGCGGTTGTCAAGCTGTCCGCCGAGGACGGAATGATCTGTACCGGCAGCGGACTTTCGACGGATATTATCGAATCGTCCCTGCGCGCGTACGTCAACGGCGTAAATAAGATTCTCGAACGCCGTGAAAATACAAGGAGGCCGTGAGTGTACTATGGGTATGACAATGACGCAGAAAATTCTTGCCGCCCACGCCGGACTGGAATCCGTCCGGCCGGGGCAGCTGATAAAGGCCAATCTCGATCTGGTGCTGGGCAACGACATCACAACGCCGGTTGCGATCAACGAATTTGAAACGGCGGGCTTTGACCGCATCTTTGACAGAAAGCGTATCGCGCTTGTGATGGATCATTTCACGCCGAATAAGGACATCAAGGCGGCGACCCAGTGCAAACAGTGCCGCACCTTTGCCAAGCGCTTTGACGTAGAGCATTTTTACGACGTCGGCACGATGGGGATCGAGCATGCGCTGCTGCCGGAGCAGGGACTTGTCGCGCCGGGCGAGGCTGTGATCGGCGCGGATTCCCATACCTGCACATATGGTGCGCTGGGTGCGTTTGCCACGGGTGTGGGCTCGACCGACATGGGCGCGGCGATGGCGGTCGGCCGGACGTGGTTTAAAGTACCCTCTGCCATCCGGGTGGAATTGACCGGAAAGCTGCGTCCCTATGTCAGCGGCAAGGATGTGATCCTCACCCTGATCGGCAAGATCGGCGTGGACGGCGCACGCTATCAGTCTCTGGAATTCACCGGCCCCGGCGTTTCCCAGCTGACGATCTACGACAGGCTGACGATTTCCAACATGGCGATCGAGGCCGGCGCAAAAAACGGCATCTTCCCGGTGGACGACGTCACGCGGGCTTATGTTTCCGGCCGGGTGAACCGTCCGTGGACTGCTTATGAGGCGGATGCAGACGCCGAATACACCGAGACCGTAACCATCGATCTTTCCGAAGTCGACTGTACCGTGGCGTGGCCGCATCTGCCTGAAAACGCCCGCAGCGCGCGGGAGGGAAACGAGATTGCGATCGACCAGATCGTGATCGGCTCATGCACCAACGGCCAGCTCGCGGATATGGCCGCGGCCGCCGCCGTTTTAAAAGGCCGTCATCTCGTCCCGGACGTGAGGGGCATCGTGATTCCGGCGACGCAGACGGTCTACCGCGACTGCATAAAGCTGGGCTATACGGAAATTTTTCTCGACGCGGGCTGCATCGTCTCGACGCCGACCTGCGGGCCGTGTCTCGGCGGCTATATGGGCATTCTTGCGGCGGGGGAGAGGTGCGTTTCCACCACGAACCGAAACTTTGTCGGCCGCATGGGCCATGTGGAAAGCGAGGTCTATCTGGCGTCTCCGGCCGTCGCGGCGGCAAGCGGCGTCGCCGGTCATATCTGTCATCCCGAGGAGGTCTGTGAAAAATGAATGCACACGGAACAGCGCATAAATACGGCGACCATGTGGATACCGACGTGATTATTCCCGCGCGGTATCTCGCCACACAGGATGAAAAAGAGCTTGCGGCCCATTGTATGGAGGATATTGACCCCGTATTCGGGGCAAAATGCCGCCCCGGCGACATTCTGGTCGCGGGCGTCAACTTCGGCTGCGGCTCGTCGCGGGAACACGCGCCCGTGGCGATCCGGGCGGCGGGAATCTCCTGCGTGATCGCGAAGAATTTTGCGCGTATCTTTTATCGAAACGCCATTAACATCGGCCTTGCGATTCTCGAATGCCCCGAGGCGGGCGACGGTATTGCGGACGGCGACGAGGTCTCGGTCGACTTTGACACGGGCGTGATCACCGACGTGACGACGGGAAAAACTTATCGGGCAGAGCCGTTTCCTTCGTTTATCAAGGACATGATCGCGGCGGGCGGCCTGATGGCTTCTGTAAAAAAGGGGATGAAAGACGCATGAAAAAGAACATCGCGCTGATCCGGGGCGACGGCATCGGCCCGGAGATTGTAGAACAGGCCGTCAATGTGCTCGACGCCGCCGCGGAAAAATTCGGCCATACCTTTGAATATACCGAGGCCCCCATGGGCGGCTGTGCCATCGACCGGTACGGCGTTCCCCTGCCGGACGAGAGTCTTGCGGCCTGCATGGCCTCGGACAGCGTTCTGCTCGGCGCGGTCGGCGGGCCGAAATGGGATGCGGTTTCTTCCGAACTGAGGCCCGAACGCGGCCTGCTCAAGCTGCGCGGCAGCATGGGGCTGTATACCAATCTTCGCCCGGCGCGTATTTTTCCCGCGCTGGCGTCGGCCAGCCCCCTTCGGGCGGATATCTGCGCGAGGGGTGTGGATTTCATCGTGGTGCGCGAATTGATCGGCGGAGTGTATTTCGGCGAACATCGCACCGAGACGGCCGGAGAGGAACAGCGGGCCGTGGATATCATGGCGTATTCGGAGCATGAGGTTCGGCGCGTGGCGCGGGCCGCCTTTAAGCTGGCACAAAAGCGCAGAAAGCGCGTTGCATCGGTGGATAAGGCAAACGTGCTGGATACTTCCCGCCTGTGGAGAAGAGTCGTCACAGAGACGGCGGAGGATTTTCCGGATGTAGAGCTGCGGCATCTGTATGTGGATAACGCCGCGATGCAGATTGTGCGCGATCCGTCGCAGTTCGACGTGCTCGTCACGGAGAATCTGTTCGGGGATATTCTCTCCGATGAGGCCAGCCAGATCACCGGATCGATCGGCATGATTCCCTCGTCGAGCATGGGTGAGGGCACACGCGGCCTGTACGAGCCCATTCACGGATCGGCACCGGACATTGCGGGGCAGGACAAAGCCAACCCCATCGGCACGATCCTTGCCGCCTCCATGATGCTGCGCCAAAGCTTTGGCATGGCGAAAGAAGCCGGCGCCATCGAGGCTGCCGTGGATAAAACGCTGGCAGAGGGCTTTCGCTGCGCGGATATTCTGCAGCCGGACTGTACGCCGGTGGGTTGCCGTGAAATGGGCCGCCTGATCTGCGAACGCCTGTGACGGTAAATACGGTCCCGCTTTTCTTTTCGGCAGCAAAAGCGGGACCGTTTTTTACAGAGGGCTGAAAATCCTTCTGAAAAAGACGGAAAAATCAGGTTGACATTCCTCCGGGACCGTGCTATGATGTCAAAAATGAATAAATTGTTGCCGGTTTTCCGGCGCAATGGTAGAGGCGCGGCCGCCATGAGTACCGCACGGCACGGACGGGAATCCGCCGTGGGCGAAAGGGACTGCCGCCGAAGAACTGTTTTTCTTCCCGGAAAAGCAGCTTCTGGGCCGCCGCAGAAG
>CAKQGD010000006.1 GCA_934232845.1 uncultured Oscillospiraceae bacterium | reverse complement strand
TCGGTGTGTCTGCTCTCGGTCCCATGGGCAGCCTCCATCGGATCGAAGCAGTGCCATGATCGAAACAAGGTCTGAAACAGTATAGCTGTCCTTCGGTGTAAAATCCATTTTTTCAGTCAAACTCCCGGTTTTCTCAACGGTAAGAACGCATCTATCATACCGCACCAACGGTCTTTTTTCAAGTGTCATTCTGCCCATTTTTACAAGTTTTACGATTTTTGGGGCTTAGAAAGTAAAATATCGATTTCTTCCTGTGAAAGAGGAACTGTAAGCCGCAGGAACAGGAGGTAAACCGCCCCTCCCGCCGCGATGGAAACCGGAAGCGCAGCCATCAAAGGCAGCGTTTCTCCGACTTTCATCAAAAAAATACGCGCCGCCGCGGCACAAAGCGCTCCCCCGACGGCCGGGCGGATAAAAATTCCGATGGGATTCACCGGAGAAGCCGTGTCCCGCAGCAAAACCGACATTCCTTTTATCATTAAAAGGCCGTAACAGAGCAGCGTCCCCCATGCCGCTCCATCGATGTTGACACCGGGAAGCCCCATAAGAAACCAGTTGGCGGCGAGCTTTAAAAGGGCGCCGCACAGCAGAAGCCGAACAGGAACATACGGCCTCCCCACGGCCTGAAGAAGGCTGTTGACAGGACATGCCATTGCGGTAAAAACTGCTGCAAAGCCCAACGGACGCAGGATACCCGCCGCCGCCGCGACTTCTCGGATATTATGAGGAAACAGCAATGTAAGAATCGGTTCTCCAAGCGCGGCAATTCCCAATCCCGCAGGCACCGCAAGCAGAGCCGACGCCTTGAGCACAGCGGATACCGCAATACGCGCGCTGCGGGTATGTCCCTGTGTGCGAAGCGCGCACACAAACGGTAGCGCTCCCGTACAGATCGGAGCTGTCAGCGCAGGGACAAGATGAAACACCGTCATTGCTAAGGCGGTATAAGATCCAAACAGAAAATTCGGAACATCGGCGAGCCTCATCTCTGACAAACAGGCGCCGGGATGGGAGGAGAGCACTGCGTCTGCATCCGCCAAAAGCGCAGCGGTAAGCCGGTTCATTACCGTTACAAGATCCACCACCGTGGTCAGGTTCGTTACAAGCGCCGCAAGACAGATGGGAAGCGCCGTTTTCAACAGCCTGCGGCGAAGTGCTCTTCCCGATATCCGATGCCCCGGCTTTGAAAAAGCAGAAACATTTTCGCTGCGGTAAAATGACGCGGCGCATAAAAATCCCGCTGCGGTGGATAAGGTAACACCGGTCAGCGCCGCACAGGCAAGGCTTACCCCACCGGGATGATTCTCTCCTTTTAAACAGAGAGACACCAGCAGCAGTCCCGCGATAAGCTTGACAAACGCCTCGGCACACTGGCTGAAAGCCGTCGGGCGCATGTCGCCGCGTCCCTCAAACGAGCCGCGAAGCACCGCCGTCATACAGCAAAATAAAACAGCCGGCGCAATCGCCCGAATTGCGGGACCTGCATCCGGATTTCCGACCAGAACCGCTGCCGAATCTGCCAGTAAAACCAGCAAGATACCGAGCAGAAGTCCCAGCGGCACAAATGTAAGAAACGCATTCTGAAGCAGAAACGCATCGGAGAATTCTCTTCTGCCTGCACTCCTCTGCGCCGATACGCGCGCAATAGCCGCTGGAAATCCCGCCACACTGACCGCATAAACGGGATTAAACACGCTGTAAGCCGTCATGTAGTAGCCCATTCCCTCTCCGCCGATCCAGTTTGTCAGCGGTATTTTAAATAGGGCTCCGATCAGTTTAACCGCTACGGCCGCTCCCAACAGGAGAGCCGCGCCGGCCCCCAGAGACTGCGCGGTGCGTTTCATGCCATCACCTCCGTCACAGTGTACGAAAGAAGGCCCTGCGATTATACCGAAAAATGCACCAGCCCTGTATCGGGCGATTCGTACAGTGATATACACAAACGCCTGCCCAGAAATGCCATGCCGTCTTTTCAAAATCAAGATACGCAGATATTTTAAAAGTCGAAACACCCGCCGTTTTCCTTCAAAAACGGCGGGTGTTCTGCTGGCAGGAAACAAGTGCCGAGATTATACACACGGCACTTTTTTTATAATATGCGTTCCAAGCCGCAGGTGTCGGCGGTTATTCCTTCGTATCGCCGATAAATTCCCGTAAAAGAGATTTTTTCGGGATATAGAGGTAATCGATGTCGTCAAATGCTTCAAGCAGGTCAACAATCTGGCGGACCTTACCCCGGTAGACGGCGTCGTCCTTCAGCTCCTCCAGCATGGGAAGAATATAGTGATGGAACACGCACCCCTCGTAATCAAAGGAGGAATCGATCTTATAATCGACGGTATCACGGAAGGGATAGATATACTTTTTCTCGCCGTCAAGAACATCTTTCCAACCCAAAAGAGTCTCCAACGGCCGCCGGCCGCGGAAATTGTGATCGCGCACCATACGGCGGATCAAGCGTGCATCCTTCGGTGTAAGAACTTCCCGTTCGCCGTCCAGATAGACCGTCCGCGTGCTGACATAGACACGCAGCAAAGCATCCGGATCCAGCGCCTCGACAAGGCGCGGATTGAGTGCATGCAGTCCCTCCACGACGATCACGCCATGCTCCCCGAGCTCGATGCGGTTCTGCTTTTCGGCACGGCGGCTCACCGTGAAATCAAACGTCGGGAACATCGCCGTTCCTTCCCGAAGAAGCGTGGAAAATGTCTCATTGATCAGCGGAAGATCCAGCGCATCAACCGATTCCATATCCGGCGTACCATCGGGAAGCTTGGGATAAAACTCCATTCCGAGGAAAAAGTCATCCAGGGAGACGACCTGTGCCGGAACACCGAGCTGTTCGAGCGCCTGTGTGATTTTATGTGCGGTAGTTGTCTTTCCGGAAGAGGACGGGCCGGCCAGCAGCACAATGCGGCAATGCGACCGCGAAGCCGTCAGACGGGCTAGCTCCATAATCTGAGATTCATAGGCGTTTTCGCAGTCGGAGATAAAGCGGGCGGGCTGCCGCGCCATCAGATTGATTTCTCGGATATCAATGCGGGAGTTTCTGTCTTTCGAGATAATTTTCATAAAATTTCCGGACGCCTTCCTTTCGCTCTATGATTTCATCAAAACGGTCGAGATATTCTCCTGGGTATTTCAGATTATAAATCCGCTCGATCTTTTCTCCCATTGGCTGGCGCAGCTTTGTCACGGCGCCGGCGCCGCAGGCTAAAATGGTATGTGTCTCATCCATAATGAAGACATTGTAGCAGCCGGCGTGTCCCGGCAGAGTATAACCGGTATTGTCAAGGGCGCCGATTGTATTCTTCTGGCGATACAGATAGTACGGGACATAGCCTTCGTCCGTCAGCCGGGCGCGTGCACCGTCGACCATGCGCGTCACTTCTGCACGTTTTTTATAGTATTCCTGCGCGGAGCCCTCCTCCGTAAGGGTACTGGCACGCTTAAGCGTCAGGGTATGCACCGTGACATTCTCCGGCCGAAGGAACAGTACGCGCTCAAGAGACGACAAAAATTCCTCCGGCGTCTCATCGGCAAGTCCCGCGATCAGATCCATATTGATCGTGTCAAAGCCGATTTCCCGTGCGAGAGAAAACGCCTGCTCAATCTCCGCCGCGGTATGACGGCGGCCGACCGCGGCAAGCACCCGGTCGTTCATCGTCTGCGGATTGATGCTGATGCGTCCCACACCGGCGTTTTTCAGCGCAAGAAGGCGATCCCTGTCTATTGTGTCCGGGCGGCCCGCCTCTACGGTGAATTCCAACAACTCGGAGCAGTCAAAGGACGCATGAATTCTCTCAAACAGCTTTGTCAGCTGCGGCGCGTCAAGCGTGGTGGGCGTACCCCCGCCGAAATAAACCGTCTGAAGCTGCAGTCCGAGAGAGCGCGCGATCTCGCCTGTAACGGCAATCTCACGGCAGAGGGCATCCACATAAGCCGGAATCAGCGAACGCATCCGTTCCACCGAAGAGGACACAAACGAACAGTAGCTGCATCTCTGCGGGCAGAACGGAATGGAAAGATAGAGACTGAAGCCAAGCGGCAGGCTCTTTTCATTGACGGCTGCCTCCTCGCGGCGAATCGACAGCGCCAGCGCATTCATTTCATCATTCAGCAAATATTTTTTCTGCATCTGCAAAGCGATTTCCGATTCGCTCATGCCTTGTTCTGCCAGCCGATGATAAAGTTTGATCGGACGAATTCCCGTCAGCAGCCCCCAGCGCAGGCTCTCTCCCGTCGCCTCGCAGGCCGCCTCGTACAAAAGGCGGCAGAGAGGAAAGGTGCGCTGTTTTTCCGTGAGAGAGACGCTGCAGACTTCTTCGCGGCGGATGATGGTTCCATTCAAGCAAATCGCCGCGGACAGCCGGATGCCATCCGCTTGAGGCGTCATCTCCGCCAAAATCCAGTCGCCTGCCTCGGGAAGCGTATCCGAGCGCGCCGTTCCCGGAAAGAGCATTCGGGCAAGACTTTCCATCTCATAAACGGCCGAAAAGCCGCGCAACACAAGAATCATCGAAGCGCCTGACGGATATAGGGATTAAAGCTGCGCTCATGGTCAAGCGAGCTGACCTCGCCGTGCCCGGGCAGAACGGCATACTCCCCCTCCAGCGCGGCAAGACGGCGAAGAGAGTCGAGCAGCGTATCAAAATCGCCGCCCTTCAGGTCGGTGCGGCCAACCTCTCGGCAAAACAGCGTATCCCCCGTAAAAAGATATTCGCCGCAGCGGTAGCATACGCCGCCTTCCGTATGGCCGGGCGTGGCGATTACGTCAAACCGCAGGGAACCGACCTCGACCGTATCGCCGTTTACAACCGTGCGGTCGGCAGAAATCCCCTCATAGTCCGCTGCATCAAAGTCGGACGGCCACATCATCAGTCTCGGCGCATCCGGCAGGCGGTAAGCGTCTTCTTTGCCGATGATGACCGGAATTTCCGGGTAAGCTTCTTTCATTCCCTTTACGCCGCCGATATGATCGGGATGTCCGTGCGTCAGCAGAACCGCTTCGGGAACAAGCTCCAGCCGCTTGATCTGACGGATGATTTCCGGCGCCGAAGCACCGGGATCGATGACCGCCGTTTTCCCCTCGTCATCCGCCAAAAGATAACAGTTTGTGGAGATTGGCCCCACTACCATCTGGTAAATTTTCATTGCAGTCTTCCTTTCATCATGATCTCGTCGGTATCCAAAAGAACCGTTACCGGTCCGTCGTTTTCCAAGGACACCAGCATATCCGCGCCGAAGCGCCCCGTTTCCGCCTTTGAAACGCCTGCCTCGCGCAGCGCCTGCACATACAGAAGGTACAATTCTTCCGCCATAGGAGGACGCATCGCGCGCACAAACGACGGTCTGCGCCCCTTTCGGCAGTCGGCATACAGCGTGAACTGACTCACAACGAGCGCCTCGCCGCCCGTATCAAGCAAGGAGCGGTTCATCTGGCCGTTTTCATCGGAAAAGACCCGCAGCTGCGCCGTTTTCTGTGCAAGAAAGAGAGCTTCTTTTTCACTGTCTCCTTCCTGCACGCCGAGCAGAATCAAATAACCGTTTTGGATCGCTCCCACCGTTTCACCGTCTATGCAAACGGACGCTTTTTTTACCCGCTGCAGCAGCGCGCGCATAATTTTTCCCCTCTCTCAGCCGGCAATTCGCTCTACGGAAACAATGCCGGAAATATTTTTGATCTGCGAGGTAACATAGTTGAGCTGCTGAATATCACTAACCGCCATCGTCACCTGAAATCCCACGCGGCCATCCTTCATATCGCGTGCGACAAAGGCATGAAGCGGGACCCGCAGATTGTTGAGCATCATAGTCAGATCCGACAAAAGTCCCTGCCGGTTGCTTCCGATAATTTCGACGGAGGATTGGAACGTCTCTTTTGCGGTGGACTGCGCCCATTCAGCGCTTACCCAACGTTCTTTTTGCGAGGGGTCCTTTTCCCCGTTAATGACATTGATACAGTCGCTCTTATGAATGGAAACGCCGTAACCGCGCGTCACAAAACCGACAATGTCATCTCCCGGCAGGGGGTTGCAGCACTTGGAAAACTTTACAAGGCAGCCCTCGAGTCCCTCTATAATCACGCCGGACGAGGCCTTCTGTTTTTTGGGCTTGAGGTTGATCTGCTGCGCAGCCGGCTCGGTGTGGCAGCACTTTTGATATTCCGCACGGATATGCGGCGCAATACGCGAAACCTGAATTCCGCCGTAGCCCAGTGCCGCAATCAGGTCGTCTCCCGTTTCAAAATGCTGGCGCTTGGCTTCAATCTGCAGAATCGCCTTTCTCTGTTCGTCGGTCATAGAGACGCCCATACGCTTAAGCTCGCGGTCGAGCATCGCGGTGCCTTCGGCTATGTTCTCCTCGCGCCGCTCTTTTTTAAACCAGCCGCGGATCTTGTTGCGGGCCTCGGTCGTTTTGACAATATTAAGCCAGGCGCGGTTCGGACCCTGCGTTTTGTTGCCGGTGAGAATTTCGACAATCATGCCGGTCTGCACCTCGGTATCCACCGAAACCATATGGCCGTCTATCTTCGCGCCGACCATGCGGTTTCCCACCGCGGAATGAATCGCATAGGCAAAGTCGATCACCGTCGCACCGCTCGGCAGACGGATCACGTCGCCGTTGGGGGTAAACACAAAGACCTCCTCCGGTGCGATGTCGGTCTTGATGGAGCGTACGATATCCTCGGCGTCTCCCTCTCCTTCCTGCTGGGTTTCCAGAAGCTGGCGCACCCACGCAAGGCGTTCTTCAAGCTTATCCTTGCCCTGGATGCCGACTTTGTATTTCCAATGGGCGGCGATACCGTATTCCGCCGTGTAATGCATATCCCAGGTGCGGATCTGCGTCTCAAACGGAATTCCCTCTTTATCGAACACCGTGGTATGCAGGGACTGATACATGTTCTGCTTGGGCGTCGAGATATAATCTTTAAAGCGGTTCGGAATCGGAACAAACATATCGTGAATGATACCGAGAATATTATAGCACTCGATTACCGAGTCGACGATGATTCGCACCGCATAAATATCGAATACCTCGTCGAAGGAACGGCCCTGCATATAAACCTTTCGGTAGATCCCGTACAGGCTCTTGACGCGTCCCTCGATATAGGCATTGGGATGCTCGATCTTGATTCGCTCATAAATGCGCTTTTTAATGCTTTCAAGAAAGCGCTGCCGCTCCTCGCGGGCCGCAAGCTGGTTCTCAATCTCCGCCACCGCGATGGGATCGAGATACCGCAGAGAGATATCCTCCAGCTCTTCCTTGACACGGCGGATTCCCAATCGGTCCGCAAGCGGCGCATACAGCTCCATGGTTTCCAATGCTTTGTCACGGCGCTTGGCGTCCGGAAGATAATCAAAAGTGCGGGCGTTGTGGAGGCGATCCGCCAGCTTGATAATAATCACGCGGATGTCCTGCGCCATGGCCAGCAGCATTTTGCGCAGGTTTTCGGCCTGTTCCTCTTCTTTGGAGGCATAGGGAATCTTGCCCAGCTTTGTAACGCCGCCGACAAGCAGCGCGACATCCTTGCCGAAGCGCTTTTCCACCTGCGTGATATCAAAATCCGTATCCTCGACAATGTCATGCAGCAGCGCGGCCACAATACATTCCGTGTCCATGCCGAGTTCGACAAGGATCATCGCGACGGAAATCGGATGAATAATATACGGCTCGCCGGACTGCCGAAGCTGTCCCGCATGAGCGGCTTCGGCGGTTTTATACGCCTCGAGAATGCGGTCAAGCTGATAAGACTTTCCGCTCTGGCGAATTTGCTCTACAAGATCTTCAATTTTTACAATTTTTGCTTCAGGCATATTCGGACAGTCTCCTTACGATCGAAGAGGAGCCAAGGTCCACCTTTTGTCCGATGGAAGCAACCGCGATCGTCCGGTTCTCCCTGCGAAGGACTCCAAGCTCCGTTAAAATATCAATACACAGGCAAAAATGTGCGTAACTGATCGACGCCTGACGCCGCAAACGACGGTAGATGTTTTCCGGCTCAAAGGCAAGCTTTCCCGCGCCGCGAAGAAAGCGGTATACAAGCGCCGTTTCCTCCCTGCTGGGAAGGAGTGCCGCATCCGTATATTCTCCCCTTAAAAACCGTTCATAGCTTTGTCGGCTATGATAAAGTTCCTCCGGATTTTCATCCGAAAGGCACAGGCTCTGCAGCTTTAGGGAAACGCTCGTTTCACCCTGATATTCATTCAGCGAGGCGGAGAACGCCGCATCCACCGTATCTCCTGCCGAAAATCCAAGCTGTTCGGGGCGGACGGAAAAACACAGTACGAAAAACGTGACGCCGTCTTTTGAAAGGCGGAGCTTGCAGTGTTTTCCTTCTGAAAGAGGAACCACTCGATCCACATGCGCACCGCGCACCGCAAAAACAGGCGGTTCGTTGCCGCAGCCAAACGGCTCAAGCCGGGAAAGCCCCTTTACCTGCTCCACCGTCAGCAGGGACGGCGGCACGGTGAAATCGACGGCAAGACGAACCGGCGGCATTTCGGGACACTGCTCTGCGGCATACTGCTCGAGCCTCCTGCGAAATTCAAAAATATCCGCACTCTCCAGAGAAAATCCCGCCGCCATCGGATGCCCGCCGAATCGTGTCAGCACGGACGCACAGGCCGAGACCGCATCAATCAAAGAAAATCCCGGAATACTGCGGCCGGAGCCTTTCGCCTGCTGCCCCTCTCGGGCGATGAGGATACACGGCTTGCCGAAGCGTTCCACCATACGGGAGCAGACAATGCCGACAATGCCCGCGTTCCATCCTTCGCCGTCAAGTACAATCAATCTTCCCAGTGTCAGAGACGGATCGGCAGAAAGCTGCTTTGCAATGTCCTCCACGACATGCATTTCTTCTTCACGGCGCGTTTGATTATAACTGTCAAGCTGGGCAGAGAGTTCCTGCGCTTCGTCCGCATTTTCCGTCAAAAGCAGCATTACCGCAGTTTCCGCGGAGTCAATGCGTCCCGCGGCGTTCATGCGCGGCGCAAGGCCAAAAGCGACCGATTCCGCCGTGAGAATTTTTCCGGCGAGCCCCGCCGTCCGCAGCAGGGCCCAGAGCCCGGGCCGGCGCGTCTCGCGCAGCAGTTCGAGTCCGCGGCGCACAAAAAATCTGTTTTCATCGCGAAGCTCGACCACATCGGCCACAGTGCCGATTGTGAGAAGATCTCCGTATTCCTCTAAAAGACCGTAGCCCGCTTCTCCCTCAAGCGCAGCAAGCAGTTTAAACGCAACGCCTGCCCCGCATAGGTTCTTAAACGGATACAGACAATCCGCGCGGTGCGGGTCTACAACCGCAAGCGCATCCGGCAGGACCTCGCGCGGTTTGTGATGGTCGGTTACCACCACGCCGACGCCGAGACTCGCCGCGTAAGACACTTCTTCCATCGCGGACACGCCGTTATCCACGGTCAAAATCAGTCCGACCCCATACTCGGCAAGTTCGCGTATCGCCTTTTTGTTGAGGCCATAGCCCTCCTTCTCGCGGTTGGGAATATAGTAGCAGACACGTGCGCCGATCTGCGTCAGATAATCATATACGATTGCGGTCGCCGCAATTCCATCGCAGTCGTAATCTCCAAATACGCAAATCATGCGTCCTTCCTCGACCGCAGCGCGCACCGCATGGACCGCGCGATCCATATCCTTGAGAAGCAGAGGATCGTGCAGAACCGTCTGCTCTTCGCCAAACAGGACGGCGGCACTCTCCGGCGTACAGCCGCGCGCCGCCAGCACCTCGGACGCCAAAAGGGAAAGCCCGCATTTTTCTGCGATTTCCCCTGCGGCCGCCGCGTTTCGCGGCAGAACATCCCAGATCTTTTCAAACACGAGGATTCCCCCTCTCTTTTTATTCTGAAGTGACTTATTTTTAAAACATTGCTTTGGCCGTTTGTTTTTTTAAGCGGAAAGCTGTCTCTGCGCCTTGGGGCATAACATGATTATTTTAGCATAAAGCCCGATAAAATACAACAAAATCCGGGTTTTACCCCATATTTGCCTGTTTGTAAAAAGAAAAAGCTCTCTTTCTCAGAGAGCTTTAGAATTCGTCGTTTCTTTGTCTGTGCTTTCTTAAAAGTCTCAAGATAAAAGCACTATACATACGCATCTCTTTTACGCAAAAACGATTTTCTATTCCCGCACAACGGTTTCTATTGCGGCAATCTGCACTTCTGTACCGTTTTCATCAAAGAAGCGAACCTCTCCTCCGTTCTTGGGGACGACCTCTGTAAAGGGTTTCTCCGGATCAACGTCGATTTTCCAGAGATTTTCTCCGTCGTCTATTTCAATAAGCTCAGTCCGCTGCTCATTCATAGAAAGATACGCCGTGCCAAATTCTCCGCAGTCAAAGCCGCGAATGCCCATCTCCGGCAGAAGATTGCCCCCCTGCCGAAAACGATACCCAAAAGAAAATCCTCCTCGGGCAAGATAGAGATAATACGAAGCGTCTGAGCGGTCCGGCGCATATGCCACACCCGCAACCAGCTTTTCATCACCGCTCTGAGAAAACTCCCAGTCGTCCGTGATCCGAGCGCTTTTTCGCATGTCGTCCATAATCTGCGAATCCGGTATTCCCATAACGTCAAAAGTACGCAGAAGGAGAAAACCGGCTGCGGCCGCACAGATGACAGCCGCGAAAATGATGATTCTTTTCATATTCCGCTTTCCTCTCTCTATCACTTCAAGGCCGTGCAAAGCGCCGCATCAGCGCTATAGAGCAGCGCATGCCGTCAACTGCGGCGCTCATAATTCCGCCTGCATAGCCCGCGCCCTCTCCGCAGGGATAAAGTCCTTCGATGCCGACGGCACAGCAGTCCTGTCCCCGCAGCACCCGCACGGGAGAAGAGGTTCGTGTCTCTGCCGCGGTCAAAAACGCATCCGGCGCATCAAAGCCGTGCAGCTTTTTGCCGAGAACCGGCAGAGACTGTGCGAGCGTCTCAACCACAAAGGAAGGCAGCACGCGGGTCAAATCGCATTCTGTGACGCCGAGAGGATATGTGGGTTCCACTATTTTGCCCCCCGAGCGGACGCCGAGCAAGGCGCCGACCGTGCATGCGGGCGCGGCGTATGAGCCGCCCCCCGCCGCAAAAGCCGCCCGCTCGATCTTTCTCTGAAAGGCCACGCCGCCGCGCCAATCCGATCCGAAATCATCAGGCCCGACCGATACGGCCAGCGCGGAATTCGCATTTTTGCCGTCGCGGGCATAAAAGCTCATGCCGTTTGTCACGACGCCCCCTTCTTCGGAAGCAGCCGCTACTACCTGTCCTCCCGGGCACATGCAGAATGTATAGGCGGCGCGTCCGTCCGCTCTGCGGTGAGAAAGCTGATATTCTCCCTTCGGCAGGTTGGGATGCCCCGCGTCTTTGCCATAAAGCGCCCGGTCAATTTCCGACTGCAGATGCTCAATCCGCACGCCCACGGAAAACGGCTTCGGCGCAAGCAGGGCCCCGCACGCAGAAAGAGACTCAAAGGTATCCCGGGCGCTGTGCCCTATCGCGGCAATCACCGCACCGGCGGAAAATTTGGTGCCGGCGGCCAAGATGCCTCTGATTCTCCCGTTTTGCGCGCGAAAACCGTCTGCGCAAGTGTGAAAATGCACCTCGCCGCCGAGAGAGACGATTTCTTCGCGCACAGAGCGCACCACACGGCGCAGATGGTCGGTGCCGACGTGCGGCTTTGCCCGAACCAGAATATCCTCCGGCGCACCGTGCCGAACGAATTCCTCCAGCACAAACCGGCAGAGCGGATCGTGAATACGGGTCGTCAGCTTTCCGTCGGAAAAAGTTCCTGCTCCGCCTTCGCCGAACTGTACGTTGCAGTTTGTGTAAAGCTTTTCACCTTTCCAGAATTGCGCCACTCTTTGGGCTCTTTCCTCCACATCGCCGCCGCGTTCCAGTACGATCGGCCGATAGCCGTTTCGCGCAAGCAGCAGAGCCGCGAACAGTCCTCCCGGGCCAAGGCCGATTACAACGGGCCTGCCATCGAGCGGCTGCGTTCCGAAAACAATCTCAAGCGGTTCTTCCCTCAAAATTGTATAAGAAAGCTTTCGATCTTTTTGCAGGCGTGCAAAGCCCTCCTCCGTCAGATCCGCCCAAACGGAGGAAACAAATCGCACCGCACCACGCCGCGCATCCACAGATGTCTTAAAAATACCCGCAGCGAGAAAACCGTCTTTCGCCGCGCGAAGCTTTTCTTCCGCGAGGGCAACCGCAGCCTGCGGTCCTTCGTCCAACTCTGTTGCAATATTCTGAAACAGAATGCGCAATTTTTTAAATCCCCCTTATGTTTCTGCCCGAAAAGAGGCCCGGAAAAGCATTTTCCGAACCTCTTTCAAAGCTTTTTCTTATTTGCTCTTTACCGTGATCACCGCGGTATAATCTCCTCCGACAGCCCAACAGGACGGACTTGTCGGCAGCAGCACAGACACGCCGACCGTGGACTGTCCCACACGGGTATCCACATTGAGCATATCGATTTCCGCAACAAGATCGGTTCCCTGCAGCTTCGCAATTTCGTCCTCAGGCCCGCAGATCGTCACACCGTAGATCATCTTTGTGGCAACGCTGACATCATAATCATCCGGCGCGTTCAGCAGACGGATATTGCTGATATTCAGTTCGGTGGTCGTATACCCTTCTGCGTCAAAGGCGATTACCGCTTCTTTGGTATTGTCGATTGAAATATATCCCGACGGCAGCTGAATGCTGTACACCACCGGAAATTCCGGTGTGAATTCCGACAGATCCAAATAGCCGAGGTGAATTTCCGTCAGAGAGGAAAGTGTATTTTCCGGGCCGGCGATTTCAATTTCCGACGGGAAAATATCATAAGACAGCGTGTCGGCGTCAAAGCTGGACGGAACGTTGATAAAGTCAAAGGTGACCGGAACAATCTTTTTCTTCAAAACCGGCAGTGTGACCGATACGGTTTCCGCGCTCGTATTAAGATACGGAGAAGAAATCTCCTTTCCTTCCGCATCATAGAGTACAAGCTCCACCTCATATGTCTCCGTCTCGGAGAGAGGCTGCTTCAAAGAGAGTACGGCGCGGCAGCTCTCGATCTCGGAAACCTCTGTTTCCGGTCCGGAAACGGTGACCTCGGCCGGATAAAGATACTCCGTATCGAGCACATATCCTTCGGGAATCTCGACGCCCTCCATCTCCAGCTCGATTTCAATCGTCTTTTCCGTTAAATGGTCAAAACGAACCGTGAGTGTTTCCGGCAGGGCCCCTTTGACTTCAAACCCTTTTCCAAGATAATCCGACACATCCAGCGCCACCTCGTAGGTGCCGGGACCCGTAACATTGTTCAGCTTGGCCTCCACCCGGATATCGGACTGCGCAATATTGCCCACCGTAGCGCGCGCACCGGAAATCTCCACATCTACCGTGAGTTCTCCCTCCATGACGGGATAGAGATCCAGCCGGGCAAGAGTGCTCGTCGTCATATCAAAATTTACCGGCACATTGCGCACGGTATCCGTAATTTTCTCATCGGTGTTGTATGCGACGGCAAACCAAATCAGCACGGCGCTGAGTATGGACAGCACAAGAACCACCGTATCGTTTTCAAACCAACGGTGGAGCAGACGTGCTGAAAAGCGATTCAACTTTTGAGATGCGCCGCGCGCCGGCTGTTCAGAAGAAGCCGGTTTTTTCTGCTTATCCATCGCTGCGTTTCACCTTTCCTAAAAATGAGGGGCGTTTTTCGCTTCGTTCCTCTTTTTCTATGATAAAACATTTCTGCAGTTCACGGGTGAGCTGTTCGCTTGTAAAGCCCCGGCGCAGCTTTCCGTTTTCCGCAATCGTGATAATGCCGGTTTCCTCCGACACAATCACGACAACCGCGTCGGAATTTTCGCTCATGCCGAGTCCGGCGCGATGGCGGGTGCCCATTTCTCTGCTGATCGTGTAGTTCTCCGACAGAGGCAGGTAGCATCCCGCGGCATGCAGCCGCCCGTCTCGGACAATCAGCGCGCCGTCATGCAGAGGAGAATTAGGGAAAAACAGATTGCCGATCATCTCTGCGCTGGGTGCGGCGTCGATGATGGTTCCCGTTTTGATAATTTCACCGAGGCGCGTCTGCCGCTCCATCACAATCAAAGCACCGATCCGCCGTTTGGAAAGATAACCGCAGGCTTCGCCGATCGAGAGAATTGCCCGTGCGGTGCGGTCGGTTTTTTCATCATCGTCTCCCGCATTGAAAATTCCCAGATTTGAAAAGCGGGTACGTCCCACCTGTTCAAGCGTATGCCGCAGTTCCGGCTGCAGCACGATCAAAAGCGCGAACGCGCCGTATTGGAACACATACCGAATTAAAAATGTAAGCGAGCGGAACTGCAGCGTAGAAGACACCACATAAAGCGCAATCAAAAGCAAAACGCCTTTGAGCAGCTGCATGGCCCGCGTCTCACGGATCAAGCGAATGGCATGATACAGGATGTAGGCAACCAAAAGAATATCGACCAGATCCGCGATTCCAAACGAATTGACGATACCGCGCAGGTCGTTTAAAAATTTTCCCATCCGCTGTTTCCCCCTTTATTTAAACACGCACCTTTTTTACGAAAAGCAGTGCGAAAGATCGCTTTGTCGGCTGAATTTATTGTATCACAGCATAGCAGCGGCGGCAATCCCGGAAAAATTTTCTTTGCCTTAAAAAAGTGTTTTGGGCGAACTTTTTCAGAGCCCTATCCGCCGGGCAGTTTATTCCAAAAGGCAGACCGCGTGCGCCGCGATTCCTTCTTTTCGTCCGGTGAAGCCGAGTCCCTCCTCGGTGGTCGCCTTTACACTGACACAGTCTATCGGAATTCTGCATAAATCGGCAATCCGTTTGCGCATAGCAAAAATATACGGCGCGAGCCGGGGCGTCTGTGCAAGCACGGTCGCATCGATATTTCCGATGCGGTATCCCGCCTTTGTGACAAGATTGACCACACAGCCAAGCAATTCTCCACTGTCGGCGCCGCGGTATCTTTCGTCCGTATCGGGAAAATGCGCACCGATATCTCCAAGCGCCGCCGCTCCGAGCAGAGCGTCCATTACGGCGTGCAGAAGTACATCCGCATCCGAATGTCCCAACAGTCCCCGTTCGGATTCAACTGAAATGCCGCCCAGAATAAGCGGTTTTCCATCGGCAAACCGATGAACATCATATCCGTGTCCGATTCGCACTGTTTTACTCCCTCGTTTCCCAAAAAATTTGAGCGGTTAAAAGATCCTCCGGCGTGGTCAGCTTGATATTGCGCAGATCTCCCTGTACCAGCTTCACCTGTCCGCCGGCCGCCTCTACCAGCATACAATCATCCGTGCAGTCCGACGGAGCGTTTTGCAGTGCGGCCCGGTAGACGCTGGTGCGAAAACACTGCGGCGTCTGCACCTCCCACAGGGTGCTGCGGTCGGGCGTAGAGCATACAAAACCCTCTCTATCCGCCTGCTTGATAGTGTTTTTGACTGCGACCGCAGCCGCAGCCGCTCCGTACAGTGCGGCTGCCTCCAGCACACGAACGATCAGCCGAGGCGTTACAAACGGGCGTGCCCCGTCGTGAATACAGAGCAGCTCTGTCCCGGGCGCCACCGCGTCAAAACCGTTTTTGACGCTTTCCTGACGCGTCGCGCCGCCGGGAACGATCGTTTTTACTTTTGTAAGGTTCCATCGCTTTACAGAAGAGAATACCTCCGAAAGCTGATCCTCTCTCGCACAGAGAATGACTTCTTCAATTTCCCGGCAGGCTTCAAAGGCCTCTAACGTGCGCAGTAAAACCGGCTCTCCGCCAATCTCGGCCGATAGCTTTTCTCTGCCCATGCGCGTGGAAAGTCCAGCCGCTGCGACGACCGCCGCCGCCGGGGAAAGACGCATCTTTCTGGACATTACAGTTCTCCCTTTTCGCAGTTTTCCATCAGAATTTTCTGCGCCGCACGATATTTTTCAAGTCTGGCAAGATCCTTTTCCGTGACATGCGGCAGACGGCTCAGATCCATATTATGCCGAAGATCCGCCAGCTTGACTGCTCGTGCAAGCGGATTGGATCCAAGACGGCGCACATACGTGAGATACGGCTCCTCTTTGCTGCGGGTCAAAAGGCACAGCGCTTCTATCACATGCCGGGGAATTCCCGCAGCGCGCAAATCGTCCGGCGTATAGTCGGAGTCCTCCATCACATCGTGCAGCAGCGCGGCGGCAAAACCGTCTTCCGTCTGCATTTCCCGCGCAACGGCAAGTGGATGCAGAAGATACGGCGCGCCCGCGAGATCAAGCTGTCCGTCATGCGCATTCATCGCAAGCTTCAGCGCACACATAACCACACCGCATGTTTCCTGCGCCATAAAAATCTCCTTCTCGCCATGATAAAAGATAAAAGCCCGCTCCCGGCGCACAAGCCAAGAGCGGACTCGAGCGCCCACTTGCAGCGCCGTTATTTCCCCGCGTGGCGGAAACGGCTGAGAAAACTGCCGGAGGCATTCGCCCGCTTTTGATCCAATTCCCGCATGACGCGCGCCACGGCATCCTCGCCGTCGGGGTCCTCCGCGGCTTTTTCCGAAGAAGATCGCTGTTCGAGCTCGTCGAGAATTTCTTCGACGCCGTCAAGCTTGTTTGAAAAGCTTTCTACCATTTCGGACATGCGTTCGCGCATCTGTGTCAATTCTCCGCGCATGGAAGAAAGCTCTTTCGTCAGGCGATCTCCCGCGCACACCGCGTCCGAGCGGATGCGCGACGCCTCCTCCTGCGCCGCGCCGACCAGCTCACCCGCGCTCTGGCGCGCCGTCAGAAAAATATCGCCTAACTGCGCGGAAACGTCGTCATAACGTCTCGCGCGTTCCTCGCTCTGCTCGGCGCGTTCCGTCAGAATACGGTTCTGTTCCTTCTGCAGGGCAAGAGCGCGGCCTGTTTCTGCTGCGGTTTTCTGCATATCTCCAAGCTCGCCCTTGAGCCGCTCGATCTCCCCCGTCAACTCGCGGATGCGGCCGGAGCGTTCATCAAGCTGGCTGCCCATCTCTGACAGCTTTTTTTCAAAGCCTGTGACCTGCTCGCTCAGCTCGTTGCGGGCTGAGGTGACCTCCTGCAATTTTTGATCCAAAGCGGTTTGAGAAGCGGCATTTTCCTCACGGAGGCGGTCAATATACGCCAAAACCTCTTTTTTATCAAAGCCGCCGATAAAGCTTGTTTTTAAAACCGCCTGACGGTGATCTGTCGAATTCTGTTCCATATAAAAGGCCCTCCCAGCCCGGAGTCTGCAGCGTCTGAAAACAGACCGCCTGTTGTTTCTCATCCTAAAATTAAATCTGTGTTCGATTTTCTATCGGCATTATACCATCTTTGTATGGAACAAATCAACCGATATTCATTATTCAAAAGAAAAGGATTTGTTTCTCACAGATGAAAAAACAGCGAACAGCCGCAGCCGTTCGCTGTTTTTCATTTCATTATCCCTGATGCACCGTAATGCACTTTTTGGGGCAGCCCACTGCACAAAGGCCGCAGCCCGTGCACAGAGACTGATCGATGGAAGCAAGGAAATTCGTCACCGTGATGGCACCGTTCGGACAGGTCTTCTGGCACTTCATGCAGCCGATGCAGCTGGCCTTGCAGACCTTCATCGCAACTGCACCCTTATCCTTGTTGCTGCAATCAACCGTGACCTTTGCCGCCTTGGGGATGATCTCGATCACCTTGTTCGGGCAGGTCTTGGCGCAGATGCCGCAGCCGATACAGCGGCGCGGATCGACATGAGCAATGCCGTTTTCCACACAGATGGCGTGTTCCGGACAGACAGCCGCGCAATCGCCGTAGCCAAGGCAGCCATAGGCGCAGGCGCCCTTGCCGCCGTAGAACATCTTAACGCCCTTACAGGTCGCATTGCTGCCGAAATCGTACTTGTCCTGGGTCTTTTCACAAGTACCCGCACAGCGGACATGCGCCGCCATAGGAATGACCTCGCCGCTCTCTACGCCGAGCACGGCAGCAATTCCCTGCGCAGCGGCCGCACCGCCGGGAACACACTTGTTGGGAGGCGTCGTCGGATCGGAAATCAGCGCCTGTGCATACGCATCGCAGCCTGCGAAGCCGCACGCGCCGCAGTTGGCGCCGGGCAGACATTCGCGTACCGGGCCAAATCTCTCGTCAACCGGCACTGCCATCACCTTAGACGCGACGGACAGCAGCACGGCGCAGACGAGGCCGATCACAGATACAATCAAAACCGCAATCAGAATCGGATTCATAATTCACCGTACCTCCCTTAACCGAACAGCCCGGTCACAAGGCCGGTAAAGCCCATAAACGAAACGGACATGATCGAAGCGGCGGCCAGCGTAATCGGAATACCCTTGAAGCACTCCGGCACGTCTGCCGTATCAACCTTGGAACGAACGCCGCAGAACAGCACCATCGCCAGCAGATAGCCGAGGCCCGCGCCAAGAGAGTTGACCATCGACTCCGCAAAGTTATAAGTCTTGGTGATGTTGAGCACGACGACGCCGAGAACGGCGCAGTTGGTCGTGATCAGCGGCAGAAAAATACCAAGCGCCGAATACAGCGGCGGCACAAACTTTTTGAGGAACATCTCGACGAACTGCACCAGCGCCGCAATCACGAGAATGAACACGATCGTCTGCAGGTAACCGAGACCGTTGGGCAAAAGCAGATAGTTATAGATCGGCCACGTAGCCGCCGTCGCCATCAGCATGACGAAGATAACGGCAAAGCTCATGCCGACCGCGGCGTCAAGCTTTTTGGAAACGCCGAGGAAGGAACAGATTGCAAGGAACTTCGCAAGCACGAAGTTTTCAACCAGCATGGATGTCAGCAGAATCGCAAGAAGTTCTTTCACTTTTCACACGCTCCTTTCGATCCGCCGCAGGTGGCGAAAGACGGGCAGGACTCACAGTCGAAGCTCTTGCGCTTGACGGCACGTCCGTGAGAGACCTTGTTCAGAATCGCGATAATCAGGCCGTAAACGAAGAAGCCGCCCGGCGCAAGGCCGAGAATCGAAATCGTCGTGGCATCTTCTCCAAAGAGAGGGTAGCCGAAAAATGTACCGAAACCGATAACCTCGCGGATCGTTCCGATCAAGAACAGTGCCAGCGTAAAGCCGATGCCCATGCCGATTGCATCCAGCATGGAATCGAACACACCGTTTTTGTTAGCGAACGCCTCGGCACGTCCGAGGATGATACAGTTGACGACGATCAGCGGCAGGAAAATGCCGAGCGCCGAGTAAAGATCCGGCACATAGGCGTTAAGCAGCAGCTGCACTACCGTCACAAAGCCCGCGATCACGACGATATAGCACGGGATACGAACCTTATCGGGAATCACGTTTTTCAGAAGAGAGATGACGATGTTCGAGCCGATCAGAACGAACGTCGCCGCGACGCCCATACCGATGGCATTGAGCGCGGAGGTCGAAACGGCCAGTGTGGGGCAGGTGCCCAGCACCAGCACAAGAACCGGGTTTTCGCGGATAATGCCCGCGGTCAGGGTTTTCAGTTTACCGGACATACATCACGCCCCCTTTCCGGCGACAAGCTCTGCAGCCTGAAACGCCTGATCCACCATGTCGATAAAGCAATTGGAAGATACGGTAGAGCCGCTGATGACGCTGACGCCGCCGAGGGAGCTGTCCTGTCCGACAAACTGCGAACGGAAGCTTTCCCCTTCGACACGGGCGCCGAGGCCCGCGGTTTCCGCGTGTTCGAGGACCTTTGTGCCGGAAACCGTACCGTCTGCGGAGATGCCTACGATGATTTTCATCGTGCCGCCGTAGCCGCTGCCGGTCAGAATCGCAACCGTGCCCGCGCCGTTATCGGCGGTATAAAGCTCCTGCACACCGGCGGGCATACCGGCAAGATCCGTCACCTGCGTGAAGGAATCCGCTTCGGGAAGAACTTCGGCCCGAGCTTCCTCCGCAGCCTTGGCGGCGGCCGCCTCAATAATCGGAGCGGTCATGGAATTAACAAAAGCCAACAGGCCCGAAACGACCAGACAAATCACGGTCAAGACAATGACCGGAACAATGTACCCGTTCTTTTTCATGCCTTGGCACCTCCCAGCGGTTTGGTTTCCGTGAGACGGTCGATATGAGGCGTCAGGATATTCATCAGCAGAATGGCGAAGGAAACGCCCTCCGGATAGCTGCCGAATACACGGATCAGAACGGTCAAAAGGCCGCAGCCCACGCCGAATACGAGACGTCCCTTTGCGTTGGAGGGCGTTGTCGCATAGTCGGTCGCCATGAAGATCGCGCCGAGCAGCAGGCCGCCCGAAAGAACATGATAGACGGGGTCCTGCCCGAGCAGAGCGGTCAGCACAAACACCGTCGCGACAAAGGCCACCGGCGTATGCCAGGTGATCACGCGGCGGAACAGCAGATATGCAAGACCGATCAGAAGCGCGAGCTTGCTCGTCTCGCCGATACAGCCGCCGATATTTCCGAGGAAAAGATCCATTTTGGAAGGCAGAGCCGCCTCACCCGCCGCAAGAGCCGCCAGAGGCGTTGCGCCGGCGATCACATCGGGATAACCGGTTTTCCAGTCGGTCATTGCACCGGCAAAGGATACCAGCAGAATGATGCGTCCGGTGATGGCCGGGTTGGCGAAGTTCTGTCCGAGACCGCCGAACAGCTGTTTGACAAATGCAACGGCCGCAATGCTGCCGAAGGCGGCCATCCACAGCGGAATACCGGCCGGCAGATTGTAAGCAAGCAGCACACCGGTCACGGCGGCGGACAAGTCGCAGATTGTCACGGGTTTATGACAGACTTTTTCCATCACATATTCGGAAGCGACCGCGAATACGACGCACACGGCGACGACGAGAAGCGGACGCATGCCGTAGTGAAGCACTGCGGCAATCAACGCGGGAACCAGCGCGATCAGCACATCGCGCATGATCGTCTGGGTGGAATCCTTCGCACGGATATGCGGAGAACAAGATACGATAATCGGTTCAGTCACTTCTCTCACCTCACTTCGGCTGCTCACGCAGGAATGTCTTTGCCAGCTTATTCGTCAAAACAAGTTCGCGTCTCGCGGGACAGACAAACGAGCAGCAGCCGCATTCCATGCAGAGCATAACCTTCAGACGGCCGAGCGCGGCGGCGTCACGGTTATTATAGGCACGCGCGATGTGGTTCGGCATCAGATTCAGCGGGCAGGCATCAATACACCGGCCGCAGTTGATGCAGGGCGTTGTGGGCGGGAGCTTTGCCTCCGCCTCGGCAAAAGCCAAAATCGCGTTGTTGTTCTTAACCATGGGGATCTCGTCATTCGGTACCGCCATACCCATCATCGGACCGCCATAGAGGATCTTCTTCGGCGTGGCCTTATAGCCGCCGCAGGCCTCGATGATGTCATGAATCGACGTGCCGATGGGCGCGATCACATTCTGGGGATTTGCAACCGCAGAGCCATCCACAGTCAGACACTTTTCGACCAGCGGCATGCCGGTCTCGACATATTTTGCAACAAAAGCCAAAGAAGTCACGTTCATGACAATACAGCCGACGTCCAAAGGCAGCTTACCCTCGGGTACAATGCGCCCGGTCGTATTATAGATCAGAACTTTTTCACCGCCCTGCGGGTAAAGAGACGGCATCGCCGCTACAGTGAAGTCTTCGACCTCATGCGCGCGCTCCTGAAAAAGCTTGATCGCTTCGGGTTTGTTATCCTCAATCCCGAGAATAATGTGCTTAGCGCCGACATATTTGCGGATCAGCGCCGCGCCTTTGAGGACGTAGTCCGTATCGCAGAGCATCGTCTGCACGTCGGACGTGATGTACGGCTCGCATTCCGCACCGTTGATGAGCAGATATTCCACCTGAGTGGGATCCTTCACAGAGAGCTTGACGCTCGCAGGGAAGCCCGCACCGCCGAGTCCGACCAGACCGCTTGCACGGATCGCCGCGACAAAGCTTGTCGAATCCTCGATGACGGGAGGCTGTACGCCCTCCCAGACGGTCTGTTCGCCGTCAGTCTCGATAACGACCGCCTTGGAAGTGCTGCCGTTGTTCATCAGCAGATCCTCGATCGCGGTAACCTTACCTGAGACGCTGGAGTGAATCGGCGCGCTGACAAAGCCGCCCGCCTCTCCGATCGGCTGCCCGACCTTGACTGCATCGCCAACCTTAACGGTCGGTGTACAGGGTGCGCCGATGTGCATAGACATCGGGATCCTCACCTTTGCGGGGATCGGGATGCGCACGGGCGCACAATGCGTGGTGTTCTTGTGATGAGGCACATGAGCACCACTGAGTCTTTTTATACCCACTGTGGTCTCCTCCTTTTCTTTACCTGGATGACCTTTTATTGCAATGTCCTGTTGACACGGTCGAGACAGGGCATGACAAAACGAAGCAGAATTCCCGTGAGACAGCCCATGACGATTCCGGAAAGAATCAAAACGGGCGCATAATAGAACGTATAAGTGCTGTGCAGCAGAAGCACTGCGCCGCACAGCTGCCCCAAATTATGAAACACCGCGCCGCCAATGCTGATAAACATCGGTGACAGACCGGGGATTTTTCGCAGAAGAAGCATCACACAGACAGAAAACAGCCCGCCCAGCAGACTGAGAAACGCACCTGAAGCACCCCGGGTCAGAAAAACAAAACAGGATTTCAACGCGGCAATTCCAACCGCATGTCCCCCGCCCAGAAAAAAGACCGCATACATCGTCACAATATTGGACAGTCCGAGCTTGACGCCGGCGGGAAGAGCGGGAAGCAATCCCTCAAGAATAGAAAGAACGATTGCAAGCGCCGTCAAAAGCCCGGAAAACGCTGCCCGGTACGCCGCGCGCCGGTAAAAAATCGGCGGCATTGCGCTCCCCCTCTCAATTCTTTGAAACATGAAACGTATATCGTGTCCCCTTTTCCGGGGTGAGTCTCTCCCAAAAGCCGGGAGAAGCGTACACGTCAAAGGTATCCGTCACGGCCAAAACCATGCAGTCGGTACGGGAAAGCGCTGCATCCAAATTGTCTTTTCCCTGCAGAAAAATCGCGGTAGAGAGACAATCGGCCAGCAGTCCGTCTTCTGCAAGCACCGTTACTGCAATCAAGCCGCCGTCAGAGGGATAGCCCGTAAAGGGGTCAAACACGTGATGATAACGAACGCCGTCCTCTTCAAAGAAGCGCTCATAGTCGCCGGTGGTAGCCATCGTATAGCCATCCATCGCAACCGTGGCAAAATAGTCGGAAGCCTCGCCCCTTGGGTCGCGCAGGCCGATGAGAAAATCATTTCCGTCCGGCTCTTTCCCGACGACCAGCATATTCCCTCCTATGGAAAGATATCCGCTGACGCCGTTTTTCTCCGCGACTGCACGCATCCGCTCCGCGGCAAGTCCTTTCGCTGCTCCGCCCAGATCCAGACGCATTCCCTCTTCTGCCAGCATAACGGAGCGGTTCTCTTCGTCAAAAAGAAGATTTTGATAGTTCACTTTTTCCAGAGCGGCCGCAATCTCCCGGTCGGTCGGAACGCGGGGATTCTGTCCCGTCACATCCCACAGCTGAGCCAAAGGCGCGATCGTGATATCAAACAGCCCGCCGGATTCGGCGCAGATCTGTGCGCTTTCAAAAAGAAGTCGATATGTTTCTTCGGAAACGGAAACAAATTCTTTGCCCGCCGCGGCATTGACCTGCGCGATCTCGCTGTCCGGCAGATAGAGAGAAAAGCGTTTTTCCATCTCTTGCAGAGCATCGCTGATTTCATCGCAGGCCATCTCGGCGCCATCGCCGTACCAGCATTGGGTAACCCATGTATCCATTCGGAAATCGGCCGCCTCTGCCATCGGGGTTTTTCTTCCCGGCAGGCTGCATCCCAAAAGAAACAGGCATAGAGAAAGCATCAGACAGAGTGCGCGCGCAAGACGCTTCATACGGTCGATCCCTCCCGCCGATTCCGATGTTTATATAATACTAACTGGAACAATCCGCGTCAATGCCTTCCGACGGTTTTTGGCATTGTGCCGGGAAAAAAGATTTGTTTTCGTGCATGATTCACGCAAAAAGCGGTGAGCTTTGGAGTTTCATACAGAATTTCTCTTTATTTTATCCGAAAATATCGAACGATTCAGCGTCGTCCCGCTCCGCCGCCGCGGCTCATGCCTCCTCCGCCGATACGGCCGCCGCCCATTCCGCCGCCAAAGCCTCCGCGGGAACCTCCAAATCCGCCCATGGAAGAGCGTCCGGCGCCGCCGCCGCGGCTCATGCCTCCTCCGCCGGTACGGCCGCCGCCCATTCCGCCGCCGAAGCCTCCGCTCATCGGAGGACGCGGACCCCTGCCCATGGGAGGTCTGCCGAGAGGGGGAGGCGGCGGAGGTGTTCTGCGGCGATACATCTGCGGTCCGCGCCCGACGCCGTAATATCCACCGTAATGGCGGGGCGGACGCGGCGAACCCATTCTCAGCAGAAAACCGCCGAACATCATCAGAGAAAGAAGAATTAAAACGACAAAAAAGATTCCGAGCCAGAGCATTCCTCCGCCAGAAGAACCGCTCTCTTCCGGTACGGGCACGGCAGGAGTGGTCACACCGTTCTGGCCGCCCTGACCCATCTGATCGGCAGAAACGTTATAAATGCTTTCGAGCTGGCTCACGAGAGCGTCATATACCGCAAGTACACCCGCGTCATAATCGCCCTTGGCAAAATCCGGTTCAAGATATGTATACAAAAAATCGCCTATCGTACCGGAGGAAAGGGAGTTTTCCAGTCCCTTGCCCTGCATCGCCCAGTAGTTTTCTTCTCCGACGGCAAGCAGAAGAAGAAGCCCGTTGTCTTTGTCGGGGTCTCCGAGCTTCCAGTCGTTAAAAAGCTTCTGCGCATAGTCCTCAATATCCGCGCCGCCGAGAAAATCAACGGTCACCACGACAAATTCGGCGCCGGTCGCACGGCAGAGCGCGTCTCCCGTATTGAGAATATGCTGTTCTGTCTCAGACGAGAGCACGTTTGCGTAATCCGCGGCATAAAACTGCTCCGTCGGCTCTACGACGGAGATCTCCGCATGACAGAGAAGCGACGCCGAAACAGCCGTCAGCAGCGCCAACACAGCCGCCGAAAGAGCACGGCCCGCTTTTGCGATAGATTTCATTCATGCGCTCCTTTCAGGCAAACAGTTCCAAAGTCCGAAAACCAAGCAGCCGCCCGAACAGAGAGACCGGAAAAGACGACAGTCTCTCATTATATTTTCGGGCAAGCCCGTTATAACCGTCACCGCGGATCGTCTCGTTGCGCGAACGAAGATCCGTACGGATCGACTCGCGGTAACGCACATCGGCATCGCTCAGTTCAAATGCACCCAGCGCGGTATAAAGATTGTCCGCGGCAGCGGTCAAAGCGTCGTTTGCGTCGTATTTTTCCGATACGGCCGCCGCTGAATTCAATGCGTCCCGCGCATCGAGCAGCGCCGTGATCTCGGCCGCATCGGCATCCATATAGCGTTTTGCAACCGTCGTCAGGTTATAGGCCAGTTCCGCGCGGCGGCTCAGATCGTTTTCAATACCGTAGCCGTCGCCCTCCACACCGTTGTAAAACGCCTGCTCCGCCGTGGAGCGCAGAGGCGAAAGAGCCCTTGCCGCTCCGACAAACAGAGAAATCAGAATCAAGGCAGCCATGCCGAAGATTGCAAGCCGTCTGTTTTCAAATATCTGCATATTCTATGCCTCCCGCCGGAAAACCGGCTCTCAGCGGGCCATGCTGAGCAGCTTCTGCTTGAGCTGGCCTTCGATCTTTCCAAGTTCCACTTCGGCGGCCGCGCGCTTGGCACGTCCCTCCTGCTGAATCTTGGCAACCTCATCAAGAGTGGAGATCAGCATCTCATTCGTATGCTTGAGCGTTTCGATATCCACGATGCCGCGTTCGGATTCCTTCGCCGTCTCAATGGTGCCAGTCTTAAGCAGCTCGGCGTTCTTCTTGAGCAGCTCATTCGTCATATTTGTCACCTCGCGCTGCGCCTTCATTGCCTGTTCGGAATGGGCAAGGCCGAGGGCCAGTACCATCTGGCTCTTCCACAGAGGAATCGTATTGACGATCGTGGATTGAATTTTTTCCGCCATCAGGGTGTCGTTGTTCTGAATCAACCGAATCTGCGGACACATCTGAATCGAAACCGTGCGCGTCAGCTCGAGATCGTACAGCTTTTTCTCAAACCGCTCGCAGAGAGCGGCGAAATCGCTCGCCGCCTGCGCATCCTCGGCAAGGCCGGACTTCTGTGCCTTTTCCTGCAGCTGCACCAGAGTCGTCGCACGCTCTTCGGCCAGCTTTTTCTTTCCGGCAAGAATGTACATGGTCAATTCCTTAAAATACGCCATATTCATCTCGTACATTTTATCGAGCATGGCCACATCCTTAAGCAGGGTCACCTGATGTCCCTCAAGCATCGCGCTGATTTTATCGACGTTGACCTCGGCCTTGTCATAGTTGGCTTTCAGTGCGGCAAGACGGTTGCGGCTCTTTTTAAAAAGTCCCAGAATCCCCTTTTTCTCATCTTCATCCACGGTGAAGCCCTTGAGCTCGACCACAAGGCCGGAAATCATATCGCCCACTTCTCCGAGGTCTTTGGTGCGCACATTGTTGAGAGCCGCCTCGGAAAATCCCGCGACGCGCTTCTGCGCGGCTGCGCCGTACTGAAGCACGACATTGGAGTTGGTGATGTCGATTTTTTCCGAAAAGTCGGTGACGACCTTTTGCTCGGCAGGAGTCAGATTTTCCAGTTCAAGCTTCTCCGGCTCGACATCGGCCAGAGGGTCCGCTTTCTGCTCCGCGGCGGGAGCCGGTTCCTCCTCCAGTGTAAGGGTCAGTTCGGGGACCTGCATCTCCAGTTCCAGTTCATTTGCTTCGTTGCTCATGACATTTCCTCCCTAATTTCTATATAAAGCATTTTTCTTTTAAAGGTGAAGTCCGCTCTGCCCGATCCCCTCCTGTGAGAGCATCGATTCAAGCACCGAAATATCCGTCTCAATATCGAGCGTTTCCGCAGAATAAAGCCCGTCAAGCTGATGTGCAAACGCATCCGCAACCGTGTCGAGAGTCTTCTCAATGCCCGCCATGGCGCGGGTCACGTTTTCTCCTTTCACGCGCTGTTCTTCCATTCTGTCATAGGCGTCTAAAATCTTGAGCGTTGTCGGCAGATAATAAGATGTAAACTTGCGCAGATCTCCCGCTTGTTCGGGGTGCTGCGAAACATATTCGAAAATCGAGCGTGAAAGCTCGCCGATGCGGTCCACCTTTTCGGAAACTTCGGGATTTTCGATCGCCTTGGAAGCGGCTTTCAGCTTCTCGAGATACTCCTGCTTTTCGATTCCGAGATCCGTTTTTCCTCCGTAAGCAGGCTCGGGAGGGGCCTCGACCAAAACGGTGCGCGCCGGTACAAGCTTTTTCGCCGCAAAAAATACCGCCGCGGACAGCACGGCTGCAATCAGATAGTGTACCGGACGGTACAGGGGGATCAGCAGCGCATACAAAAGCCAGAACACGCCGACCAGCCAAAACGGCAGTGCGGAAGGAACTTTTTTTTCAATCAGGTTAGGAGAGTTTTTTTCCTGCATCGGGGCACCCGCTTTCTTACTCTTAAACGCACATTTTTGCCTTTTACTGTACAAAACAGTTTGCCAGTATTGTAACGCAAAAAAACATAGCAGTCAATGCGCGCCGTGCCGATGTCAAAAGTTTGAAACAATTTTATGCCAAAAGAAAACAGAAGTCATTTTTTAAAACGGCAAAATCCATAAATAAAACTCAGGCCATGAAAGAGGCTTTCCTTTAATAACAATATCGGCAGGCAATTTTCAATGCAGATATCGCTTTTCTCTTCTCATGCTCTCCCGCTTCTCTGCACAGGTAAAAATAAACTGCCCGATTTTCTAAATTCCGACGCTGCGGCGTTCGTCGGCTGTATAGGTGCGCCGCCGGGTTTTCATAGAAAACCGCAAAAAAACGAGCTGTACCGCAATCGCCGCGGCGTCAGCCCGTTTTTTGTCAGTTTCAAAACACTTCTTCTTTTTAAAAGCTGCGAAAAGAAGCGAACCATACGGACACAAGGCATGGTGCCAGTCAGATTTCCGACCTTTTTTCATCCGCACCGGAAAAGCCTTTGTATAAAAAATTACGAAAAAATACGGCTGCTCAACCGCATTATTTACTCAGCGCCTCTGACAAACCCTCGATATCCTCGATCGTCTGCATACTTCCGCAATAGAAAGAGACGTGGGTAATCGTGTAAAAATTC
This sequence comes from uncultured Oscillospiraceae bacterium, assembly GCA_934232845.1. Taxonomy (GTDB): domain Bacteria; phylum Bacillota; class Clostridia; order Oscillospirales; family Ruminococcaceae; genus Yanshouia. The sequence continues at coordinate 23,193 of CAKQGD010000006.1, read as the reverse complement.
TTATTCTTGACGGCGGGAACCTCGGCAAGCGCCGGATTATCCAACAGCCCTTGGATGGTATCGGCAGCCGGCTTGGTCTCTCGGTCAATCACAAGAATCGCATCGGGATTTTTCTCGATCAGCACCTCCATGCTGGCATACCCATAGTCTTCGTCAAGGCAGCGGCCTCCCGCCAGCTCGATAATATTTGCGGTCAGGTCGGTCGATGCGCGGGCAAACCACTCGTTTTCTTTCAGCATCTGCACCGTCAGAACGGAAGGACGCTCTTCCATCGGGACACTGCCGGTTTTTTCCTCAACCGCCTTCAGTCTGGAGCGGATATCTTCGATCATCGCATTTGTCTTCTCCTCGACGTCAAAGATCCTGCCGAAGTTTTCAAGATCCTCTATGAGATATTCAAAGTTGCGCTTGCCCAGACCGGAAACCGTGTTCTTCATCATATAGGTATTGATGCCGCGTTCATTCCAGTTGGAGACAGCGCCGAGATCCTCTTCCGAAAAGAGGGAATACCAGCCGACAATAAGATCGGGCTCGAGCGAAAGAACAACCTCTTTGGAGGGATAGTCATCCATCGCCAGAAAATTGAGGCTTTCATATTCTGCAGCGGTCTGCTCCCAAGGAGTGCTGGTACGGTGGGCAGTTCCGACGATCAGATCGCCAAGGCCGAGGCTAAGCAAAATCTCCGTGTTGGCCTGTGAGATACTGATCACCCTCTCGGGGCGCTTGGTAAATGTCTGCTGTATCTCATTTCCCTTCTCGTCATAGGTTGTGACGGTAACCGGATAATGTCCCTGCTGCTCTTCGGAGGATTTTTCAGAAGCCGAAGCGGATGCGGCAGAAGACGACGGATTTTCTCCGCAGCCTGCCAGCGCGGCCAGCATCGACAGCGCAAGTAAAAAGCAGAGAACGCGATGGCTTTTTTTAACGATATTCATGACCCTTATCTCCTTTGTTCAGATATGATTTTATTTTCTGCGGACGTTGGTCTGCAAAGGCCTTATGTTTTTTTCTCAAATCTCCTTCTGATCAACCGTTTGCAGGCGCTTCGCTCATCAAAACGATTTTTCATCTGATTCGGGCAGAAGCGGCAGAATAAAATGCCGGTCCTTCAGCGCTGCGACCTGTACATTCACCCCATAAACAGCCCGGATGTTTTCCGGTGTAAGGACCTCTTCTCCGCCATAGGCAAAAAGAGACGTTTTTCGAAGCATCAAAAATCGGTCGCAGAACATCGCCGCCAAATTGATGTCATGAATGGCCGCGACCGCCGTCAAGCCTTTTTGACGGCACAATCTGCGAATCAATTCCATCGTTTGCAGCTGATTTTTCAAATCCAGACTGCTGGTGGGTTCGTCCAGAAGAAGAAGCTGGGGGTTTTGAGCCAGCGTTCGGGCCAGCAGCACTTGCTGCCGTTCTCCCCCGCTGAGCTGAGAAATATCTCGAAAGGCCATAGGCGAGAGCCCCAATTCCTCCAGTATCCGCACCGCCTCCTGACGGTCTTCACTCCGCGGAACAAAGGAGGTGTAGGGCGAACGCCCAAGCAGGACCGCATCGATCACTTTCATCGGAAACGGCGCGTAGGTGCTCTGAGGAAGATAGGCCACCCGTCGGGCCCGCTGAGACGAAGATAAAGCGGATAAATCAGACTGCTTCCAAAGGCATCGTCCCGCTTTTGGAGGCGATATCATACCGATCGCTTTCAGCAGGGTGGTTTTCCCTGTGCCGTTCGTTCCCAGCAGGGCCAGAAAGGCCCCCTCCGGAAGCTGAAACGAAATATCCTGCAGCACCGAGTGCTTGCCATAGCTTTGGCATAGGTGCTCCACAGTCAGAGCCATTCAGGCACCTCCCTTTCTCCGTGCCATAATCAGATTGACAAAGATGGGAACCCCAAGGAAGGATACTACAATTCCCACCGGTACCAGCACCGGAGCAAGAATAAGCCGTCCAATGGTATCCGCCGTCAGGGTAAGGATTGCTCCGACCACCGCCGAAAAAGGAATCAGATAGCGATGACCGCTTCCCAGCAGCATTCGGGCAATATGGGGGCCCGCAAGTCCCACAAATCCAATCACCCCTGTAAAACTGATTACAGCCGCGGTAGACATTACCGAAAGCGCTCCCGCAATCACCCGGATCCGTTGAGGATTCGCACCCAAGGAACGGGCCGTCTCATCATCACCGGACGCCAGAAGATCCAGAGAAGGAGCGCAGGCATAGAGCCCGCCTCCGGTGAAAAGAACCGCTGCCGCCGCGATGGCCACCTGATCCCATTCCACACCGTTAAAGGAGCCGAAAGCCCATGCCACGGCGGCGGCCAGCTGATGCTCATCGGCAAAATATTGAATCAATGACGTGGCGGCACTGAACAGATAGTTAATGGCAATCCCGGTAAGAACCAGTGTTTCAGGACTGAGACCCGCCCGCAGAGAAACCAAATATACCAGAGCCGCAGATAAAAACGCCAGAGAAAAAGCAGTAAAAACCGTTCCCTCGTGGGTACCGGGAAGAATGCCCAGCCCAAACACAATGGACAGGGACGCGCCGAAAGCAGCGGCGTTGGAAACACCGATAGTAAAAGGACTTACCAAGGGATTGCGAGTGATGCCCTGCATGGCCGCTCCGGAAACAGAAAGCGCCATACCGGTCAGGATAGCCATGGCTACCCGGGGCAGGCGAAGAAATACGATGACTTTTTGTCCGGTGTCCAATTCCAGTCCCGAGAACAGCTGCCGCAGAGCCTGTAAAATATCCATGCAGGAGGTATCCGTGGCGCCCAAGGCGGAAAAGATCACTGCCAGAGCAAGCATCAAGACGGTTGCTCCCAGAATGACAAGCGTATTCCAGACCTGCTGCGATTCGTATTTTCGCAGAAGTTCCCCGGCAGACTGCTGCTTCACTGCTTCAGCTCCGCCGCTGTATAGAAGTGGCCTTCAATATTCTGAAATCCCTGAAAATCCTCCATCCATGCGCGGAACACCTCATCCGGATCCAAATCAGGCAGCAGATCAGGATAGAGCCACTTGGCCGCATACATGGTTCCCACCAGCTTGCAGGCACCGCCATGGCTGAACTGTGTCATAAAGTACACCTGGTCTTCCTTTACAGCGGGAATGTTTTCCCACGCCGGACGGCTGATAATGTTCTGATAAGCATTTTGGAAATCCTCCTTGGCGGGCGGCTCATAGAGACCGGTGCCGGTACGGGCGGAATCAGGCGTAATGACCTTAATAATCACATCGGGAGCACGCTTGATTACCTCTTCGGGGTCCACTTCTTTCGCATTGATGGTCTCGCCGTCCTCCGCAAAGATATTTCTGCCGTGAGCCAGTTCAAACATCCGATAAAAAGTATTGCCGGGCAGTACGGCAGAATAGTCTGCATTAGACTCGCAGTAATAGGTGCGCTCCTCCACGCCTTCAAGCTGCTTGTCGATGTACGCCAGCTTGTCCAAGAAGTAGTTTTTAAAGGTTTCTGCGCTCTTCTCCACATGGAACATCTTGCCGATATTGTCACACTGGCCGGCAAAATCATCCGTGTCATAGCCCGAGATGACAAAAACGGGAATTCCGAAAGGCTCCAATTTTTCGACTGCTTCCTCCACGCTGCCATTGGCGGGAAGAATCAGCACCTGCGGATTCAGTTCAATGATCTTTTCGTAATCCAGCTCACGCTGTCCCTTGCCGATCACCTCGTTGGGATCAAACATGCTCCAATATTCCCTGTCCTGGGCAGTGTTTAAATCGACGGCAATTACCTTATCGATCGCACCGCAGGCCCGTATCAGTTCGTTGGTATAGCGCAAAGCCACAGCGGCCCGCTCCACAGGATAGGGCAGCTCCACACTGCGTCCCATATTATCGGTGAGGGTAATTGTGACCGGATTCTCGGAATCGGAGCTTTTTTCACCCTGATTCTGCTGGGCGGAAGAATCCTCCGAGCCGGAAAGAGCTGCGCCGGACGGCGCCGCCCCGCCGCAGCCTGCCAGCGCGGCCAGCATCGACAGCGCAAGCAAAAGGCAAAGAATTCGAGACATTGTTTTCATTATGATTCCACTCCTTAAAAATATAAATTCTTATTCATGCCGCTTTAAGCGGACAGGAATACAATGTTTTTTCGCCCCGTCTGGGGCAGCATGGTTACAATCGACTCCGCGTGGAATACCTCACGGATAAGCGCTTCGGTCAGTACCTCTCCCGGAGGGCCGCTCTCTACGATATGCCCTTTGCTCATGACATAGATTTTGTCGCAATAGGCCAGCGCAAGGTTCAAATCGTGCATAGCAGCGAACACTTCGATTCCAAGTGAGCGCACCGTCTGAAGCAGCTGAAGCTGGTATTGAATATCGAGATGGTTGGTTGGCTCATCGAGAATCATCGCCCGCGGCTGCTGCGTCAGTGCCCGGGCCATCAGCACTCTCTGACGCTCACCGCCCGAAAGGGTATTGAATCTGCGGTCGGCATACTCAGCCATTCCGGTTTGGGCAAGCGCAGCACGCGCCAGCCGATAATCCTCTTCATTATCCTGCTCCATCAGCCGTTTATGGGGGGTTCTGCCCATCAGCACAACCTCCTCGACTTTAAACTCAAAGTTGAGGGTACTCATCTGCGTCATTACCCCAAGCATCTTTGCGGATTCTCGCAGAGACACCTCGTCCGCTCTTCTTCCGTCCAGCCAGACCGCTCCGCCGGAAGGTTTCAGCGCGCGATAGACAGTTTTGAGAAAAGTGGATTTTCCGCTGCCGTTGGGCCCGACAATCCCGACAAACTGGCGGTTCGATACTTCTGCGTCAATGTTTTCAATGATGGTCTTTCCGCCCAGACAAACAGTGATTCCTTCTGTACGAAGCTCCATTTACTCATCTCCGAATCCATAGGATTTTGTCAGCATCAGCCAGACGAAAAACGGTCCGCCGATCATCGAGGTCACAATACCGATGGGAAGTTCGGTATTGCCGAGAATCATCCTCGCCGCTACATCGCACCAAATTAAAAAGATCGCTCCGGTCACAGCAGAAAGAATCGTCACCCGGCGGTGATCCGACCCCACCAGCATGCGCACAATATGCGGGATAATCAATCCCACAAAGCCGATGGTTCCCGAAACTGCCACCACTACGCCGGTCAGAGCAGAAGACAGAAGCAAATAAATTCTGCGGATGACCGTAACGTTGACGCCAAGCGTCAGTGCCGATTCATCCCCGATCAGCAGGGTATTTAAAATACGAAACTGGGTGAAAAAGAAGCCGCTGACAACGATCACCACCGCCGCGGGAATCCCCAGCAGATTCCAAGAGGAAGAGGTCAATCCGCCCATTGTCCAGAAAGTGACGGAGCGAATCCCCTCGGCATCCTTCGCAGTGTAGATGATAAAGTTGGTAAAAGCCGAACAGACGGCATTAACCGCCATGCCGGCCAGCAGCAGCTTGATGGTATTGCCCCGCGATTTTCCGGAGAATGCGATGGTAAACACAAACAGTGAGGTCAGCAGCGCGCCGAGAAAAGCCCCCACCGAAACACCATAATTGCCGAAAACAGTAAACGCTCCAAGCAGAATCGCCATCGTCGCGCCGAGCGATGCGCCGGATGAAATACCCAGCACATAGGGATTCGCAAGAGGATTTCTCACCACCGCCTGCATTATCACACCGGAAATCGCCAAGCCCATCCCCACGACTGTCCCCATTAAAACGCGGGGAAATCGAATATTCCATATGATATCGGTGCGCGAGGAGGAAAGAACCTCCTGCGCACCCGGCACCTCGATTGAAAAAAGATCGGCAAATTTACAGAAAAGGATGTGCGCCACCTCTCTCGGCTCGATTCGAACCGGGCCAAACGTAATTGAGAGCACCATCGAAAGAAACAGCAACAGCAGCATCACCAGAGTCACCGTCTTAAGGGGAAAGTCATTCTTCTGCGCCGTTGAAGCAGATGTATGTCGTTTGCTCACTGCGAAGCCTCCACTTTTAAAAGAGATCGGGATAAAAGCTCTTTGCCAAATGCTCAATGGCATCTATCGTTTCGTAGTTCCCGCCGTAGAAATCGACATAATCAAGCGAGACAAACCGGTCGTTCGCAACCGCAGGCACCTGTGCAAGCGAAGGATTTACCTTAAGCGCGGCGATCTTTTCCTCTGCGGGGGCGTCGGTGCGGTGGATGATCACCAGAACATCGGGAGACAGCTTAATCAGATTTTCAATGCTCTGGCGGCCAAACGCTTCATCAAGGCAGATTCCGCCGGCCTTGGCAATCAGATCACTGGTAAAGTCGGTGGATGTACGTCCGAAGAATTCGTTTTCATAAACCATCTGAACAGTTAAAACCCTGACCTTCTGCTCTTCCGAAAGGGTGTCAGCCTTCTTTGCGATGACAGCGGCACGCGCCTTCATCTCGTCAATCATCTTTTGAGCGCGATCCTCAATACCGAAAATTTTTCCGATTTTTTCAATGTCGTGGTAGAGGCGCTCCACCGTACGGTTTTTAGGGTTCTCACCGCCCGATGCGCTGTTGTCTACAATATAAGTATGGATTCCTCTGCTGTTCCAATCAGAAACAGGTCCAAGGGTATTTTCGCCGAAAGTACTGCCCCAGCCGATGATAAGATCGGGATTTTGGTCAAGCACCACTTCTTTGGAGGGGGAATCGTTATCGCTGATAAAATTGAGCTTTTCAAACTCTGCGGCATATTTCTCATTGACATCGCCCACGCTTCTGCAGGCACCGACGATTTTATCGCCCAGTCCCAATGCCAGCAAAAGCTGAATCGCCTGCGGCTGATTGCATACTACACGCTCGGGCGCGGTCTCAAAAGTTTGGTCGTAAAGTGCGCCGTTCTCATCATAAACAGAAACAGTAACCGGATAGCCGGAAAACAGTTCAGGATAGAAGGACTTGGCGAATCGAGTGACGGTATCTGCCGCACGGACAGATTCGTTGACGTCTTGAAGCACAGTGGTCATGAAACGGCTATTTTTCACAGCCGTCACGTTGGACATGGCCGGGTTGGAAGTAATCGCTTTGATCTTATCCTCTACAGGGGTAGAGCCATACTGATTAAAGAGGATGATATCGGGGTTCTTATCAATAAGGGTCTCGGCAGAAACATAGAACCATTGCTCGTCACTGTCGCTCTCACAAACGTTAATTCCGCCGGCCAGCTTGATGACCTCGGTTTCCATAGACTTGGCACAGGTGTATATCTCGTTTTCTTTGACCGAGTCCACAACGAATACGGTGATCTTTTCTTTTACGCCGGCGGTCTTTTCCTCCACTGCGGCCACTTTTTCCCGCATCTCAGCGATGAGGGCATCCGCCCGATCCTCCACTCGGAATATTTTTCCGAGATTTTCAATGTCCAGATAAATATTCTCGATCGTTTCCTCAGAAGCAAGGGTGCCCTCAGAAACATAAGCGGGCAGGCCGTGTCCGGCCAATGTCTCTACGGTGCCGGCCTTGTCTTCGGTAAAGCCAAAACGCTGTCCCAGCACCAAATCCGGCTCCGCACCCAGCAGAACCTCGGTAGAGGGATACTTTTCACTCAGCAGCGGAATGGAGTGGAAGGCGTCTTTGATCTGATCCATAGGCTCTGCATTGGTGTAGCAGGTGTATATCACCTTGTCGTCCAAGCCCAGCATCAGCATCATCTCGGTCATCTGCATGTTGAGGCAGACCACTCGCTGCGGAACCTTTTCAAAAGTAAGAATGCGGCCGCCGTTTTTGATTGTGACAGGGTCTTTTGCGGCGTCGGATTGTGCAGGGGACTGCGTGGATGCAGGATTCTGGGAGATATCCCCGCCGCAGGCAGCCAAGCTGAGCACTATCGCTACGGAAAGGATCAATGAGATCAGTTTTTTCATGTGAACGCTCCTTTTCTATTCTTTATGAAAGGTCATCCGGACGGAAGTTTAAGCGGAAAACAGCTCGGGGTAAAATGAAGCGGCCAGGTACTCGATCGCTTCTACCGTGCGGGGGCCCCCGCAATAGAACGCCGCATGGTCGAGAACGACGAAGCGGTCGTTTTTAACGGCAGTGATATTCTGCAAAACGGGATTTGCCTTGATGGCGTCAATCTTCTCCTGCGCGGGCGACGATGAAAGATCCAGAATAATCAGCAGCTCAGGATCCAGTTCGATCAGCACCTCCATGCTCTGCTTGCCATATTCATTGGCATGAATTCCTCCGGCAAGCTCGGTCAGATTGGTGTTAAAATCGGTGCCGCCGCGGCCAAGCCACTCGTTTTCATACACATACTGGACGGTTACCGTTCTGATCCGTTCCTCTTCTGGAATCGCGGAGACTTTTTCCTGTACGGCGGCAATGCGGGCTTTCATATCGTCGATCATCGCCTGCGCCCGCTCTGGAATTCCAAAAATCTGGCCGAGAGCCTCAATGTCCTTATAGAGAAATTCCACCGTCCGCGCACCAAGCCCGGAGACGGTGTTGTTCATCAGATAGGTCGCAATCCCCTTTTGATTCCATTCGGAAACCGGACCCATCGCATCCTCTGCAAACAGAGAACCCCAGCCGATCAGCATGTCGGGCTCCTGCGCCAATACAACTTCCTTGGCGGGATAGCCTTTTTCCGCTATAAACGGAATCGCGTTGTACTCGTCGGCCATCACTTCATAGACCGGGCTGAACCGATGAGCCGTCGCGACGATTTTATCGCCCAAGCCCAGCGCGATCAGCAGTTCCGTGTTGGCCTGCGAAATGCTTACCACGCGTTTCGGCGCCGACTCAAAGGTTTGGGTATACTCCTCTCCGTTTTCGTTATACGAAGTGACCGTAACCGGATATAGGGCCTGCGCCGCCGACTGCAGCGATGTTTCGTCGGGCTTACCGGCGGACGGTGCGCTTTGGCTTTTGCAGGCTGCAAGACTCAGTATCAGTGTCAGTGCGAGTATAAGGGAAAGAACCCGTTTCATGTAATCATTCTCCTTTGTGTTATGTCACTCTATTCCAACCCGGGAACGCCGCAGGCGTCGGCCCGGCATTGCCGGCAATGATAAAACTGCGGAAGAAACCGTCCGGCGATACGGCGGGCCTCGGCGAGCTGTGCCGCCGAGGGAGAATCCGCGCAGGACAGCTGTCCGCAGGGAATCAGCGGTGTAATATTCATCAGCGATGCGCCGGCGTCTGCGGCAAGCGCAGCAACCGATTCAATCTCCGCCTCATTGACGCCGGGCACCAGCACGGTATTGACCTTAACGGCCAGCCCCCGGTCCACCGCCGCATACAATCCCGCACGCTGCCGTTCGAGCAGAAAAGGGACTCCGGCGGCGCCGAGTTCTTTTTTGCCGTATCGGATCTGCGTATAAAGCCGGCCGGCGGTCTGTACCGTCACAGCATTGATCGTGATCGTCAGAGTGCGAATCCCGCAGTCAATCAGCTCGTCGAGTACGTTCGGCAGGAGAAGTCCATTGGTACTGACGCAGAGAGTCATTTCCGGAAAGCGCGTCCGAAGCAGATGCAGCGTTTCAAAGGTTTCGGGATTGGCGAGCGGCTCGCCGGGGCCGGCGATTCCCGCCACGCGAAGACGCGGTTCCCTGTCAATCGCCGCGGCCGTGCGGGCGGACGCTTCGCACGGGGTAAGCACCGCCGAAGCCACGCCGGGGCGGGATTCATTAGGGCAGTCGCATCGCCGGTCGCAGTAAGCGCACTGCAGATTGCAGGCAGGCGCAACCGGGAGATGAATTCTCCCGAATTTTTTATGCGCTTCGGCCGAAAAACAGGGATGTTCCGGCACAGTCAGACGAGGCACAGCGTCTCCACCTCCTCATCGGAGAGAGGATCGGGAATACAGCGGCTGCGGTTGGAAAGCATCGCATTCGTCAATGTTCGAAAAGCCAAGCCCGCGTCACTGTCGGGGAACATTTCGACCACCGTTTTTCGTGCCAACTCTGCCCGGCTGATCAGCGGACTCATCGGAATCTGTCCGATGACGACGCTTCCTATCGCCTCGGCGAAACGCTGTACGGTTTCGGGCGCTTCCCGGCTGCTTCGATTGTTGCAGATAACGCCGGAAAGGCGGATTCCGCCGCTTTCGGCATATTTTTTTACCCCCCGGCAAATATTGTTGGCCGCATAAAGCGACATAAAATCGGCAGTGGTCACGAGGTAAACTTCTTCGGCAATTTCTTCCCGCAGCGGCATGCTGAACCCGCCGCAGACAACGTCGCCGAGCACGTCGTAAAGAACAACGTCGCAGCCTTCCAGCAAATTTTTTTCCCGAATCTCCCGCAGCGCCGCCGCAATTCCACGCCCTGCGCATCCCGTGCCGGGCTGCGGTCCTCCCGATTCAATGCAGAGAATATTCCGGTAGCCCGTGACGGCCGCCGATTCGGCCGAAGGCCGCTGCAGCCGGTCAAGCACGGTCGGAATTTTTCTCCCCGCGATGCAGCGTGTGGAATCGGCCTTCGGGTCGCAGCCAACCACCGCCACCTTAAGTCCCATTTCAGCCATCGCGGCAGCGGTATTGGCAACGGCAGTGGACTTTCCTATGCCTCCCTTGCCGTAAATACAAAATTTTCTCACTGATAAAGCGCTCCCTTTCTGCTTCTTGCCCCGATAATTTCATTGAGCAGATCCTCGACCAGACAAAGCGTTCCCTTCGCTCCGATATAAGGACGGTCAGAAACGCAAAACCGGTCAAAAACCGGATAATCGAACCGCAAAAGGGGGATGGCCAGCTCATCGGCCAGCTCTGCCTCAAAAGAAGAGCCGAACAATACCGCCGCCTCACCGGCGCGGATCCGGTCAAACGCCTCATCAAGGTCGTCTATCTCTTCGCGTTCCATGCGGCAGACCACCTCCATTCCCAGTTCCTCCGACAAAAAACGTGCCATTCCCCGACAGCGGGCACGACTGGCAATCACCGCCGCCGGCATGCCATGAAGGGCTTGGAGATAGCCGTGGAGCGGACGAAGTCCCTCGGCAGTGCGGCTCAAAAAACGTTTTTTTCTCGGCGAAAAATCCAGTGCAAAGCGGCGGGAAAGCGCTTCCCAAAGTGCCTCGGCGCCGGTTATCCCATAGGGGTAGTCCAATTCCTCATAAGGAATGCCGAACCGCCGGCGCATCTCCCGTGCCAGCTCTATGCCGCGCCCGAACACCAAATTCAACTGTGCGGACGGTGCATAGGCGATCTCTCTGATTCCGCTTCCCGAAAAAACGGCTCCGATCCGAATCGGCGGGCCCATCAGCCCGCGGACGGCGGCGATCTCCTGCCGTACCCGGTGGTCATCCGCCCCCAGTCCCAATAAATTAACGGTAAAAGAAGAATCCGGCGGCTGAGGCTCCATCAGATCGGCCAATGCGAGAAGCCCGGCTTCGTAGCCGTCTTTCAGATCACCGCGGTAACCGGCGGCTTCCACCCAAACCACCCGCGCACATCCCCGAAAACGCCGAATAACCGCAGCTGCGTCATCCTGCACAATATCGCTGACGCAGCCGGTGACCACAAAAATAACCTGCGGCCGGTAGAGCTCTTCTGCATAGCCGAGCGCTCGTTCCAGCGAATCCTCCCCGCCGAACACCACGTCACTGTCGCTGATGACAGTACAGCTTTGCCGCAGGCTTCCCATATCACAGCCGAAATGAAACGCGGTCGAGCCGAATCCGCACCCCACCACCGAATGCAGCAGCAGAACGCCGTCTCTCACGCCGCTCAAAGCCTGCTGCGCGCCAAACAGTTTACATCCGCTTGCCGCCTTCATCTTGCTTCCTCCCCCCGGTAAAGCCACATTCGTTTCCACATTTCGCGCGAAGCCAGCATATCCCGCTCGATGATCAGCGGATAATGCTGCGAATCAAACGGCATTCGGTTAAGAATCAGATTTTTGCGCTCTATTCTTCCCTCCATCCGCTCATACAGCCGCCGGAGGTTTCGTTCATAAGACGCAAAGGAATATGACATCGTCTCGCTCATGGAAGGGATCAGCGGCGCTCCCATCCCTTCGAGGGTAAAGTCGTCGGTTCCCACCACCGCATCGGCCTCTGCGAAGACCGTACGAAGCTGCTGAGGCGGCGGATTCAGCAGCAGAGTAACCCCGCCGGCATAGAGGTCGGCCGCCTCTTGAACGCGGGACATCAGTTTGGAAAGCAGTGCAGGGGTCAATCCGATATCCCGGCTCATATCGGAAGTCAGAATGAGACAAACACAGCGCAGCGAAAGTCCGAAATCTTTCGCATACAGCTTTATCTGAAACGGGGCGTTCTGAAGTCCCCGGCAGACCAGCACACAGCTTCGGCGGGAAAGCGCTTTTCGAATATCATAGGTGCGTTCCAGCGCCGCCTTCTCCTCCTGCAGAATCAGAGGCTCCATTTTTTCGGCCATTCCAAGCTTCTCTGCAATATCACGGTAAAAGGTGCAGACCCCCTCCAGTCCGGTATATCGTCCCGCGCCGCCAAGATGAAGATAGTCGGTTTTGAAACGATCCTGCATCATCCGCGCCCAACGGACCCTCTTGACCAAATTGAGCTGTGCCGCAGGCGCAGTCTTCAGCAGCGGCACCGAGCTGCTGGGAATCCATGTGTGAACCGAAACACCGCAGCGTTCTAAAAAAGCGGCGATTTCTCTGAGCGCCAGCGTTCCCTCGTTTCCCCAGCCCACCGTCTCAATATTGACGCTGTAAGGACGAAGCGGCTGAGGCTCCATCACTTGGGTGACCAGTGCGCAAAGCGCCTCTGTAAATCCGCAGCCTTTGAGTTCCATCTCCAGACGGTTGTCGCCGGTGATTTTCTGATCGGCCATTTCGCGGACACGCTTTCGAGTATAGCTTTTATCCCGGTGGGAAAACAGCTCCGACCGAATTGAAACCGCCGGGATTCCCTCCTCCTTCAGCAACTTCGCCGCCGATTCGATATCCTCGCTGAGGATATCGCTGACCGGGGTGGGGATGATAAAAATCAGCTCCGGATGAAACCGTTCCCAGCCGCCGCGAACGACCGAGAGCAGTTTATCGATTCCGCCTTGGATGATTTCCTGCTCGGTAAGGTCGGAGCAAAGCAAAGGATAAAAAGGCTGATGCCTTCGGCGCGCCGAATATCGGTAGTGAAATCCGCACCCCCTCGGTCCGTGCAGTACGGCAAGGACATTCTGCATTTCTCCGATGGCGCCGACGCTGCCCGAAACCTTCCCGTTGACGCCGAACTGGTGCAGTTGAGAAGACGGATACATCAAAGCGGCAAGATCGTCAAAAAAAGTCTGCAAGAAAATCACTCCGTTTCGGAACATGTTTTTAGACAAAAAGAAAAAGGACCGGGTTCTCCCGATCCAAAACAACAGAAGCTATCGAATCCAAATTTTCTCTTTATTTACACAATACAAAAGAATAAATCTGCGATTCGGTTGCCGATAGGCTTTCTTCGGAAGCATCAACAAACCGTCAAGCAGGTTTCCTGGCTTTGCAGATCACCGCATTTTCGCTCCTTCTCACACAATACGTGCAATGGCATCATTGCGAAATGCTCCCTGCTTACAGTGACCGGATCGCTCGGGATTCACACCCGATTCCCTTTTCCCCGCCCAAAAGGGCAGGCACTTGACAGAAAATGATTCAGTTTTCTGTCAAAGGATAGCACATCTTCAATCGCTTGTCAACTTCAAAATACAAGTGGCACAGCGCGGAAAAGCCAAGGTCAGCACCGGGAGAAACGACAGATCTTTGCAAGTGCACCGTGTAAAAAGCGCAGATGTTTCGAAAAAATCAAACCCAAGGATATTCTTTCGGATTTGAAATTTTATCACATTCTATTTTTCCTTTTTATAAAAAAGAGAAGCTCCCCTTTGAGAACTTCTCCCGTTCAGTGAAAGCCATCTTTTGAGAATCCGGCTTATTATTGTGTTTTGTTTTTTCCGGAGGCACGAATCGCCTGACGCGTCGTGCGGATCTCGGTCAAAAATTTCGTCATTGTCTCTTCCGTCTGCTTGAGCAGGTCATCGGAGTATTCCTGCGAAGCGGTGCGAAGCTCCTTAGATTTTTGATTCGCCTGTGCAAGAATTTCCGCAGCCTTCTGCTGCGCCTGTTTGACAACCGTGTCCTGAGAAAGCAGCGCCCGGGCGCGGTCCTCCGCCTTGCGGACGATGGCGTCGGCTTCCCGGTGCGCGCCTGCGATAATCTCGCTGCGATCCGACACAATGGCCTTAGCCTGCTTGATCTCCGCCGGCAGATTCAGACGAATATCATCGAGAAGATCCCGAATTTTTTCATCGTCTACAATCGTGCGCCCGTTTGTCAGCGGCAGGCTCCAGCTTTTGTCCAGCAATTCATCGAGCATATCCAAAATTTCTTCAATGTTCAAATCGGTTTCTCCTCCTTTTTCTTTTTAGAAAGACGTGCGATGATTCGATCCTGCAGCACCTCGGGAACAAGACGGTGAATATCTCCCCCAAAACGGGCGATTGTCTTGACAAGGCTCGAGCTGACGTACATATTGTGAATGCTCGTCGTCAGAAAGACCGTCTCCGCACAGTGATACAGCGTTTTATTGGTAATCGCCATCTGAAATTCATACTCAAAATCGGATACTGCCCGCAGGCCCTTGACAATCGCGGCTGCGTTGACCTGCTTGACATAATCGATCAAAAGGCCGCTGTAGGCATCTACGCGAATATTGGGAATGTCCTTTGTAACCTCGCGGAGCATTTCCATGCGTTCTTCGGGGGTAAAGCTCGGATTCTTGTCCACATTGATCACGACAAGAACGATCACCTCGTCAAACAGGCGGGCCGCCCGGCGAAAAATATCGAGGTGTCCATAGGTGACCGGGTCAAAGCTGCCGGGACATACTGCGATCTTCATGTCAATCCCCCTCCGGAAGGCGATAGGTCGTGACTTTGGCTTTTCCGTAGAAATATTCCTTTTTTCGGGTAAAGGCACCTGCGGCGTCGGGAAGCGGCTCTCTTCTTTCCGTTTCACACAGAATCACACCACCCGGGCGGACATGGGCCGCGACCAAGGGAAGCACCTGTTCGGGAAATCCCTGCCGATACGGCGGATCGAGAAACACAAGATCAAATTCTTCCTTTGTATTCAGAAGAAACGCTTCCGCATCCATCTGCGCAACGCGGGCCGCGGGCAGAAGCTCTGTTTTTCTCAGGTTGTCCAGGATGACGGCCTGCGCCTCGCGCGAATTGTCGATAAAAACAGCTCTGCGCGCACCGCGCGAGAGCGCCTCGATTCCAAGCTGTCCGGATCCGGCAAACAGATCCAACACATCCGCCTGTTCCACCTCAAACTGAACGATGGAAAACATTGCCTCTTTCGTCATATCAGAGGTGGGACGCGTCTGAAGTCCCTCCGGCGCGGCAAGCTTTCGGCCCCGCGCGGAGCCGGTAATCACTCTCATGGATTTGTTCCTCCCATTCAGACAGAGTCTCGATCAGCGGATACAGATTCTATTATCATATGTTTTCCCGAAAAAGTCAACCGATTTCACCGCTGCGAATCGCCTCCAGCAGATTTTCCGCTGCTTTTTTTGTCATACCGGGTACGGCAAGAAGCGCGTCCTGTGAAGCGGAAAGAATCGCTTTTTTCGTCTTAAAATGCAGAAATAGGGCGCGGGCGCGTTTTTCTCCGATGCCCGGCACCTTTGTCAGATCCGACTCAAAGGCCGAGCGCGTATGACGCTTTCTTGCGAAGGTAACGGCAAAGCGGTGCGTCTCATCCTGAATGGACGTCACAAGAGAAAACACGCTGCGGTGCGCTGCAATCGCGATTTCTCCCCCATCGAAAGCAATCGCCCGGGTGCGGTGGCGGTCATCCTTGACCATACCGAAAACAGGGATCGAAAGCTCCATCCGATCCAAAGCCGCACGCACCGCGCCGACCTGTCCTTTTCCGCCGTCGATCAGCAGAAGATCCGGCAGTCTGTCAAAACCGGCATCGCCGTTTTTATAATGGGCAAAGCGGCGCTCAAGCATCTGTGCCATGCAGGCATAGTCATCCGGATGATCGAATCCTTCCATTGTAAATTTTCGGTAGGCGCGTTTCAGCGGACGGCCGTCCTCAAAAACGGCCATACCCCCGACAATCGTGCTGCCCCCGATATTGGAAATGTCGTACGACTCGATATAGGCAGGCGGATGGGGCAGACCGAGCAGTTTGCCCAGCTCATCCAGCGCGGCTAATTCCTTTCCCGTGCGGCGCCGGTCCCGAAGCGAAAACTGTTCGGCGGCATTCATACGGGCCATTTCCATCACGCGAAGATTCTCTCCCCGCTGCGGTGCGTAGAGAATAAGCTTTTTTCCGAGACGCTCGGAAAGCAGCCGCTCGATCAGTTCGGCGTCGGGCGGAAGTTCATCCACCGTAAGCTGCGCGGGCAGCTCATGTGTCGGATCGCTGTAATAGCGGCTTAAAAATTCTCCCCGCACCTCATCCGGAGAGCCTGCGTTCGGAAAGAGAAAATCCATCTTGTCCACAAGCTTTTCCGAACGAAAGCGCAGCACGCTCAGGCTGACGTCCTGTCCCGACTGTAAAAAAGCGAGTACGTCCTGATCGGCCACACCGGTAAAGACAACCCGCTGCCGCTCGGAAAAACGTTCGATGGCGCGCAAGCGGTCCCGACAGCGGGCAGCGCGCTCAAATTCGAGCTTATCGGCAGCCTCTTCCATTTGCTCATTCAGCAGACGGACAGCCTCCGCGCTGCCGCCGCGGATATACTCGACGGCCTGCTGCACCGTCTGAGCGTATTCCTCTTGAGAAATGCAGCCGCGGCAGACACCCATGCATTGCTTCATGTGAAAATTAAGGCAGGGCCGCTCTTTTTTAAAATCCCGGGGAAATATGCGGGTACATGTCGGCAGACCAAATGCTTTGTTCGCTTCGTCCGCAGTCTGTTTGACGACCCATGACGACAGATAAGGACCGAGATAAAGAGCGCCGTCCTCTTCCTTGAGCTTTGCCTCGCGCAGGCGCGGATACGGCCCGGCGTCGATCTTAAGATAACAATAGCCCTTGTCGTCTTTCAGCAGAATGTTGTATTTCGGATCGTGACGTTTTATCAGGCTGCACTCCAGAACGAGAGCCTCGAACTCACTCGAGGTAATGATCGTGTCGAAATCCTCTACCTGACTGACCATCGCATAAACCTTGGGCGTATGCCGCTCAAGCGCGCGGAAATAACTCGATACACGGTTTTTCAGATTTTTAGCCTTTCCCACATAGATAATGGTGCCCGCCTTATCATGCATCAAATAAACGCCGGGAGACGTCGTCAGGGCACGCGCCTTTTCATGCAGGCGCGCGATGTGTTCTTCCTGCACTGCGGGATTCCCCCTTTTGGTCAAAGTAGAATGCGGCCTTCTGCGCAGCCGCAGACAGTTTCTTTCTCATAAAAATGGAAAAGCATTCTCACACTATGCATTTTCGCACAGTTTTAAAATGCGCCGCACAAATCGTGCGGCGCACTCAGGCAAAGCCAAATTACTCTACGGTAAATCCGCTCTCGATCAGCGCAACAAGCGCATCCACAGCAGGCTGCTCATCGGGACCGTCCGCAATGATGCGGATCGTAGTGCCGCCGACAATGCCGAGCGAAAGGACGCCCAGCAGGCTCTTTGCATTGACACGGCGCTCTTCCTTTTCGACCCAGATGGAGGCTTTGAACTCATTTGCCTTCTGGATAAAAAATGTGGCGGGGCGGGCATGCAGACCGATCTGATTCTGTACTGAGACTTCCTTCATAAACATATTCTTATCTCTCCTGTCTGTGTGAAAATCTCCGGCGCTGCGAAGAGCGACAGTTTTTTCTTATTGATGCTATTATAGCCGCAAGAAAATCGTTTGTCAATATTGTCGGATAGTTTTCTACAAAGTTATCTGTTATGCATTGTTTTACACGGAAGTATTAGTAATTCTGCCTATTAAAGATTTAACATTTCTGCAATGCGGTACAAAACAGGAATCAGCAGGGCCGGAAGAAGATTCGCCGCCTTGACACGAAAAAAGCCCATCTGACCCGCGCCGATCGTCAATACGATGGCATAGCCCACCATACAGATCATTTCAAGCAGGCCGCCGGTCAGATACGGCGCAAGAAACGACGCCCCAAGAGAGATCGCTCCCTGATACAGCAACACCGGAACCGCCGAAAACAGCACGCCGAATCCAAGTGAGGAAGACAGCACCGCCGCAAGAATCCCGTCGAGCGCGCTCTTGACAAACAAGATGCTGTGGTCACCGCGCAGACCGTCGTTGAGCGCCCCGACAATCGCCATGGCTCCAATGCAGAACAGCAGCGACGCCGCCACAAAACCGCGTGCGAATCCCTCGGCGCCGAGTCTCAGTTCAATCGCCTGTCCCAGATCGTGCACACGGTCATCAATGCGAAGCAATTCTCCGGCCAAGGCCCCGAAAACAAGACTCACCACCAGCAGCAGCCCGCCGGAGTCGGAAAGAGTCCCCGTTTTTGTATCGGCGTGAATCATGGAAACGACCACGCCATTGATTCCGAGTAAAAAAATACCCAGCCCGCACATCTGTGTCATTACAAGGGATATCCGCTCGGGAATGCCTTTTTTAAGCAAAAGTCCAACTGCGCCGCCCACAAAAATTGCCGCGGCGTTCGCTATCGTACCAAGCACGGGAATTCACTCCTTCTCTTTCTCGAGACGAGCCAGAATTTTCAGATCCTGTTTTGTCAGTTCCAACCGTTCATAGAGGTCGGGACGCCGTTCGCGCGTCAGCGTCAGAGACTTTCCTCGCCTCCATGCCGCGATATTGGCGTGATGACCGGTCAAAAGAACGGCGGGCACCTCTCTGCCGCGCCAAACCGGCGGCCGGGTGTACTGCGGATATTCGAGCGTCCCCCCGTAATGGCTTTCTTCCTCATAGCAGGAAGCGTCGGACAGCACCCCGTCGCAGAGCCTGCCGACTGCGTCCGCCACGACAAGTGCGGCCAATTCTCCGCCCGTCAGCACATAATCTCCGATGGACAGCTCTTCATCCACACATTCTTCGAGAAAACGCTCGTCCACCCCCTCGTAGTGGCCGCATACCAACAGAAGGCTGTCAAGCTGTGCCAGCTCGGCGGCCTTTTGCTCGGTAAATACGGTACCTTTCGGCGAAAGGTAAATCACATGAGGACGCTTTTCCTGCTTTGAAGCGATGTCCTCTACACAGCGGGCAAGCGGCTCGGCCTCGATCACCATGCCCATTCCGCCTCCGTAGGGCGTATCATCCACCCGATGAAATTTATCATCGGAATAATCGCGAATGTTCACACAGTGCAGTTCAAGCTTTCCGGAGCGGCGCGCACGGCCGATGATACTCTCATTGAGAACCGTTTCGCACATTTCGGGAAACAGCGTCGCAATATCAATTCTCATCGTCAAACAGTCCCTCCATCGGGCGGATGCGCATGATACCGGCATCGACGTCCCGTTCGATCACAACCTGCTCAATCGCGGGGACAAGCCGGTCCTTTCCATCCGGGAATGTAACCTGATACACATTGTTCGCACCCGTCTCCAGCACGTCGGTCAATGTGCCGTAGAAACGGCCGTCGTCCGCGTCCACCACGCGCATTCCGATGAGATCCTGTATAAAATACTCGCCCGGTAAAAGGGAAATTGCCGTACGGTCAACATAGAGCACTTTGCCCCGCAGCAAGGCGGCCTGCTCGGGAGTATCCACGTCTGCGAGCTTTAGAATGACAACATTTTTATGTGGACGGGCGCGGATCACGCGAACCGGCTGCAAGCCGTCCGGATCGAGAAACAGCCGTTTGACGCCGATGAGATCCTCCGGTTCGCACCATGGCTGCATCCGCAGTTCACCGGCGATGCCGTGCATCGCGACAAGTTTTCCGCACTCGAGAAAGTTCTTTTTCATATTCGTTCCCCTCTTTTTCAAACAGACCTGTGAAATGAGGCCAAAAGCGGTTTTGGATCTTTGTGCGCCGAACGTTCTTTTTTCATCCGCACAAGCCAATAAACCGTCCTGTAATAAAAGCGGTAAGAGCGCAAAAAGACGCCTGCGAAGGGCGTCTTTTCCTGCTGTGGGCGCGGCCCCTTGTCCCGGGGCCCGCCCGATCTGTTTTCTTTGGAAATCGCAAAAGGCAGGGAAAGAAACCTGCCGACATTCAAAGCTTTCCGCATTGAGCGGCCTCTTTGCATCAAGGATCAATCGATTTCAACGGAAACCCTCGTACCCGACCGATTCGCAGCAGCACGCACAACCGTGCGGATTGCTTTGGCGATGCGTCCCTGCTTGCCGATCACACGGCCCATATCATCGGGGCCGACATGCAGATGATATACAATCATACCATCTTCCAGCGGAGCATCCGCAGTGACTGTAACGGCGTCCTTATCTTCGACAAGCCCCTTCGCGATCAGAGAAATTAATTGCTCCATAGCGTCCTCCAAGCATTAAAGAACATCGTTCTTCTTGAAGATTGCGCGAACGGTATCCGTGGGCTGCGCGCCGTTGGCGATCCACTTCTTAGCCTTTTCCGCGTCAACTTTCACAACGGAGGGCTCTTTCGTGGGATCATAGTAACCGAGTTCCTCGATGAATCTGCCGTCTCTGGGATATCTGGAATCCGCCACCACGATACGATAGAACGGAGCCTTTTTCGCGCCCATGCGGCGAAGTCTGATTTTAACAGCCATGTCTGTCACCTCCTACTGGTATGTTACAAAATCTATTTTCACCCAAAAGGGGTAAAAACCATTATTGTACGGGGAAATTTCTGCCCATGCGCTCAAGCTGGGCGCGTCCCTTCTTCGTATTGAACTGCTTCATCATCTTCTGCATCTGTTCAAACTGACGAAGGATGCGGTTGACGTCCTCGACCCGCGTACCGCTGCCCGCTGCAATGCGGCGTTTGCGCTTAGGATCAATAATCGAAGGCTTTTCGCGCTCGGCCGTCGTCATGGAGAAGATAATCGCCTCCATTCGCTTGAGCTCGCGCTCACCGCGCTCGGCGTCTTCGTCTTTGACCTTAACGCCCGGAATCATACCGAGCACCTGTCCAAGGGGACCCATTCCCTGCAGCTGCTTCATCTGGGCAAGCAAATCATTCAAAGTAAACGTGCTGCGGCGCATTTTCTGCGCGAGCTTTTCGGCCTCTTTTTCATCGACGGCAGTCTGTGCCTTTTCGATGAGCGTCATCACATCGCCCATGCCGAGAATGCGCGACGCCATACGGTCGGGATAGAATGGCTCAAGCTGATCGAGGCGTTCACCCGTGCCGGCGAACTTGATCGGTTTGCCTGTGACCGCTCGCACGGAAAGCGCCGCGCCGCCGCGGGTATCACCGTCAAGTTTCGTCAGAATCACACCGTCGATACCGAGACGGTCGTCAAAGCTTTTGGCGACGTTGACCGCGTCCTGACCGGTCATCGCGTCAACCACCAGAAGAATCTCGTGCGGAGACACTTCTTCTTTTATACGGGAAAGCTCCTCCATCAGTGCCTCGTCGATGTGCAGACGGCCCGCCGTATCAAGTATAACGATATCGTCGCCGTAGTCCTTGGCGCGGGAGATCGCTTTTTTCGCAATGGTAACCGGATCGATCTGCCCCATTTCAAATACCGGCACACCGACCTGCTCGCCGACAACCTGCAGCTGTTTAATGGCAGCGGGGCGATATACGTCACAGGCTACAAGCAGAGGGCGCTTACCCTGCGCCTTAAAAAATTTTGCGAGCTTGGCACAGTGGGTCGTTTTACCGGAGCCCTGAAGACCGCACATCATCAAAATCGTAGGGCGCTTGGAAGCAAACTGAATCCGAACGTTCTCAGAGCCCATCAGAGAGGTCATCTCGTCGCGTACAATTTTGATGACCTGCTGCGCAGGCGTCAGGCTGTCGAGCACCTCGGCGCCGACGGCCTTGGCGCTGACGGCAGCCACAAAGTCTTTCGCAACCTTATAGTTAACGTCGGCCTCAAGAAGAGCGAGACGCACCTCTCGCATAATCTCCTTGATATCGGATTCTTTCAGCTTGCCTCGCAGCTTCAGGCGCTTGAATACACCGTTAAGTTTTTCGGAAAGTCCTTCAAAAGCCATGGATGTCCTCCGTTTTTCGGAAAAATAAATGGCGTGTAAAAATTTCAGAGCTCGCCGATTTCGCGGGCCAGCTCGCCGATCTTCGCGGTACGCAGACTGATTTCACGCGAGCCGTACATCCGCCCGTTGATTTGTTCGATCTCAGACGCACCCGTACAGATCTGCTCTAACTTTTCTTCGATTTTGGAAAAGCGCCGCGCAAGCCCGAGCTGATTTTCCAATTCGAGAAGCTGATATTCTCCGCGCTTGATGGAATCGCGCACTCCCTGCCGGGTGATGCCGCTGTGAGAAGCGATCTCCGCAAGGGAAAGATCCTCGTTATAATAAAGCTCGATTACTTTCTGCTGCTTTTCTGTGAGCAGCTCGCCGTAAAAGTCATACAAAACGGAAATCGTAAGATCTTTCGCCACACAGTGAACCTCCTTTTCCAAGTGCAAATCGACGCCAAAATACTGTTACAGTATAGCGGATCGCGACATTGGTGTCAAGTCTTTTTTCTTTACATCCAATACAAAATACAGAAAAATTTTCTTTCTGCACCACAGCGGGTGGTACCTGCATGCAAAGCGAACTGCTTTCAGGTAATACAAGGCTTTTCCGCTTCGGCCATGCGGGGATATCATAAAAAGTCAAAGGTCACATTTTCTCGCCTGTTCAATCATTGCATAAAAAAGTGCGGGATACAATCGTATCCCGCGCTCTATCACATGTCTTATAAAATTACTTAATCATGCTGGCAACTTCAGCCGCGAAATCGTCAGCCTTTTTCTCGATGCCTTCGCCCTTTTCATAACGGACGAACTTGACAATCTTGATATCGCCGCCGAGAGCCTTGGCGGTGTCCTTCGTATACTGCGCAACGGTAATATTGCCGTCCTTGACGAAGGGCTGCTCGACCAAGCAGGAATCCTGGAAGAACTTCTTGTTCAGCCGTCCCTCGACCATCTTTTCGATGACCTGCGCGGGCTTGTTCGCCATCTTGGGATCCTCTCTGATCTGCGCAATCAGAATTTCCTTCTCCTTGGCGACTTCTTCCGCCGGAACCTCTTCCTTATAAATATAGGACGGATTCAGAGCCGCAACCTGCATCGCGATGTCCTTTCCGTACTGCTTAAAGCCTTCCTTGTCGGCAACGTTGGTTTCAAACTTCACGATAACGCCGATCGCGCCGCCCGCATGAATAT
>CAKQGD010000005.1 GCA_934232845.1 uncultured Oscillospiraceae bacterium | reverse complement strand
AAAGGATATGCCGGCGCAGCATTCTGTCCATGTCTTGAAGAACAGGCGCGTATTTCCTCCGACCGGAATTTTTATACTTTCCGTCAAAAACGGAGGGCTTTTTTTGACGTTCTATATACGCTAAAAATGAAATAGACATCCATACTGTAAATTTGTTATGATAGACTGCAGAGACGGCTTTGTCGGAAAGGATGTGTGAAGCGGATGGAACTTTCTCAGCTGAGGTACTTCAAAGAGCTTGCCCGCACGGAACATTTATCAAAAACGGCGGAGCGGCTCCATATTACGCCGCCCTCGCTGAGCGTTTCGATCTCAAAGCTGGAGCAGGAGCTCGGCGTGCAGCTTTTCGACCGCAGAGGCCGTACGATTCGTCTCAACAAGAACGGTGAGCTCTTTTTGGAATATGTGGAACAGACTTTGAAAATGCTGGAAACCGGCTGCAAAAGGCTGCGGGACAATGCCAGCCGCAGTACAAATTCGCTTCTCCTCGGGGTCAGCGCACAGACGCTCTGGCTGCAGGGACTTGACGCCTTTCACGACAGTTATCCGCAGATTTCCGTCTCCAGAGAACAGATTTACATCCCCCAGTTCAGTGACAGAGCTTTTCTGTCGCGGTTCGATTTTATTCTGACCGCCCTGCAGGATCTTCCCTCGCAGGAATATGAGCACTGTATTCTGACGGACGATCCCCCCGTGCTTTTGCTGAGCAAAAACCATCCTCTCACGGGGCGGCGGGAAATCACGCTCAACGAGGCGCAGGCGGAGCCCGTCATCCTCCTGCCGAAAACGCATTCCTCCCGAAAAATGTCGGATGCGCTCTATCAGGCCGCGCATGTAAAGCCATATGTCATCGCGGAATGCGACTATCTGCTGCGCGCGCAGCTGCTTCACACGGTCAATCGCGCGGTTGCCGTCTCCTCTATGCTCGGCATGACCAGCTCCCTCATCAGCGATCTGGATTATATTCCGATCCGGACCACCGCCCCGCGCAGAATCCAGACTCTTTTTTGGCCGAAGGAGAGAAAACTCACCTTCAGCCAAACGCTTTTTAAAGATTTTTTCTGCAAATATTACATGTCTGTGCTGCGAAAATAACACTGCCACGCAAAAAAGGATTCCGCCTGTTCTTTAAAAAGAAAGGCGGAATCCTTTTCGTGTTCGTCCGGACCATCCGAGTTCAAAAGCCGTTCTTTCGTCCCGGCGTTACACGGTTTCCGAGGAGGGAGGCGGCGGAAGGTTTCGGTTCTTTCTCGCTCTGACAAACTGCGGGCCGACCGTCACGGCGATAATCACAAGGCCGATTACGTCGGTCACCCAGCCGGAGTAAATCAGGCACAGGGCCGCGGCAAACAGGGACACACGGAACACCATGTTGATTTCGTATTTCCAGAAGCCCTCCAGCGAAAGCGACAGCGCAAAAACGCCGATCAGAGCGGAGATCGAGCTTGTGATGATCTCGCCGGCTGTGCCGACCATCAGAAGCTGCGGGCTGTAGATGAAAATAAAGGGAAGGATATAGCCCGAAAGGCCGAGCCTCCACGCGACGAAGCCCAGCTTCATCGGGTCGTCCTTCGCGACGCTGGCAGCCGCGTAGGACGCGGTCGCGACAGGCGGCGTGATCGCGGACAGAATGCCGAAGTAGAATACAAACATATGCGCGGAAAGCTGCGGCACGCCCATATCGACCAGCGCCGGGGCGACCAGCACGCTCAGCACAATATACACCGAGGTTGTCGTCATACCCATGCCGAGAATCAATCCGGCGATCATCGTCAGAACCAGCAGAATAATCTGATTGCCGTTGGCCAGAGAGACCAGCAGCGAAGAGAATTTCAGGCTCAGCCCCGTCATGGAGAGCATTCCGATAATGATGCCGGCCAGCGCGCAGACGCAGACGACGTCGAGAGAGCCTTTTCCGGCGGCCTCAAACGCTTTCATCAGTTTTTTGGGAGTCATGCGGGTCTCCGGGCGGATCCATGAAACCAAAAACATCGCGATGATGCCCCAAAGTCCCGATTTGATCGGAGACCACCTCGCAATGGCCAGACCATAGATCAGAAGCAGCACCGGCGCCGCAAGGTAAAAATCCCTCTTTAACACCTTCCAAAAATCGGGGACCTCATCGAGTCCTTTCATCTGCATTCTGTTGGAGCGGCAGTCAATCGCGAAAATGATCGCGATGTAATACAAAAGCCCGGGAATAAACGCCGCGGAAGCAATCCGCAGGTACGGCACGCCCAGAGTTTCGGCGATAATAAACGCGGCGGACCCCATGATCGGCGGCATAAACTGGCCGCCCGTACCGGCCACGGAAACCACGGCCCCCGCAAATCGCTTGTCATAGCCCGATTTTTCCATCATGGGGATCGTAAGCGGCCCCACAGCCATCACGTTGGCGGGCGCAGAACCGGACACCATGCCGAACAGGCAGCAGGACAGCGTAGCCACCTTGGCGGTTCCTCCCTTGCTTTTGCCGACGGCCGCGGTTGCGAGGTCAATGAAAAAAGCACCCGCGCCGGACTGCTCGAGAAACGCGCCGAACAGAATAAACAGGAAAATATATGTTGCGGAAATGCCGAGCACCTGCCCGTACGCGCCGAAGGTGTCCATATAAATAAAGGACAGAATGCGCGAAAGAGAATATCCGCGGTGACTGATCGCGCTGGGCATCCACGGCCCCACCATTGCATATACGATGAAGAGAACACCCAGTCCGGCCAGCACGTTGCCGAGCTTTCTGCGGGTAGCCTCAAGAACCGCGAGGGTCAAAATTCCCGCACAGATCAGATCGATCTGATTGGGAAAGGCGACGCGGCCGTTCATGGCCTCCCAGCCGAAATAGGCGTATACGGACGCGGCGAGCGAGCCGAGAATAAATACGGACGACACAATTCGCCTTATGATATTTTTATCGGACAGAAAAGACTGCATGAACACCAGCACAAGGGCGAATCCCAAATGTGCGCTGCGCTGTTCCATCGCGGGAAGCGCGCCGACAAACGCGGTGGCAAGCTGAAACAGCGACATCGCAATCGCCACCGCACGAAAAGCCAGCATAAAATATTCGTCAAAGCTTCTCTTTCGCAAAACAGTTTGCTCCAAGCTGCATAACCCCCTTTTCAACAGATCCAAAGCGGTCTTTTGCGGATTCGTTTAAAAAGCCGCCGTACTTTTGTTTTTACTGAATCGCGCCGATTTCACGGTAATATCTTTCGGCGCCGGGATGAAGCGTTACAATTCCCGTGCGGATCATATTGAGAGAGTTTTCCAGATTCCATGCGGCGCCGTCCTGATGAATCTGCGCCATCCTGTCGACGTTTTCAAGCAGAATCTTTGTGACCTCGTATACAATATCGTCACTGAGCTGAAGATTGGCGATCAGACAGGTGCTTCCGTCAATGACCTTGAGCCCCTCGGGCTGCTGCGTATAGGTGCCGGCGGGCAGCTCTTCGACCGTCCAGTAGGGATGCTTCTCGGCAAGAACCGCAGCCGCTTCATCGGAAATGGACAAGAACCGGATTTTTTTCGTGGTATCCAGCTCGGAAACGGTGGACTGCGTCAGGCCTCCGTTGACGATAATGGCGTCGAGCGCGCCGTCCTTCATCGAGTCGGACGCGTCGGTATAGTTCATCGGAGATGCGCTCAGATCCTTTTCGACATTGAAGCCGTACGCCTCTAAAACCGCCATCGACTGATAATAACCGGTGGTTCCCTTAGGCGGCAGAGAGATTCTCTTGCCGGCGAGATCCTCGATGGAGTTGATCTGGCTGCCCTCCAGCGTCACAAAATACAGGTACAGCATGTGTCCGCCGTAAATGAAGCCAATGTTGTCAAGCGGCTTTTCAAAGCCTCTGCCGGTGTCGCCCTGTATCGCGGCATAAAGACCGTCAAAGGGCGTATACGCCATCAGAGAGGGATCCGACGAAGCATAGGGGCAGTTTACGTTCGGTGCTCCCGTGGACGACTCGTTTGTAAAGGTATACCCTGTCATCAATTCGTTGAGAATGGTGGTCTGCCCCGCCACAATATAATAAGCGGTGCCGCCGCTGCTTGCGGAAACAATCGCAATATCCTTGGGGCTGACCTGCCCGGACGGCGCAGAACCCAAGGATTCGCCGTTCGGTGCAGAGGACGCCGGGCCCGAGGCGCCGCCGCACCCGGCAAGGGCCGTCAGACAAAGTGCCAAAACCAACGCCGTAATTCTTTTTTTCATTGAGATTCCCTCTCTTTCTCATCGTAATATCGGTCCATCAGGCTGCAGTCTGCATCAAACTGCATCTCTTTCGGCTCGCACAGGATTTTCATATCCGGATTGGAGCGGGCCTCCTCGTAGTAGGATTCTGACAGCCAGATCCGTTCGAGCGTAAGACTGTTCGGAATGCGGACCACGCTGTGATTCTTCGGGTCCCCCTCCTCACAGGTGGCGAGACACATCTGAATGGCCTGTTTGTCGTTTTCCATGATCCAAGGAATCCGCCCCGGCGTAACCAGTACGCTGGTAAAGCCGTTGATATACATCGCCTCGAAATCGATTTTTTCAAACAGCCGGCGGGTTGTCGCATGCGCGCCGCCGACGCCGTGCGCGTTGCCGTGGGACGCCTCGCTGACGTCGAGCACCGCGACCCGAAACGCACGGATACCACCGCTGCCGTACGTGTTGTGCCATGTGCCGGTCACGTTCGGATCCATGCCGCCGCCGCTGTAGTTTTTGCCGATTTCGTCGACGATCAAAACATCGCAGCGGTCCACCAGAATGCGGGGCATGTGCAGAAACGCCTCTTTGAGCAGCTTTGGCTCTTCCTCTGCAATCCGGCCGGCAGGCAGCGTCACGATCCGCCGGGTTTCGTCGTAGGCGTTCTCCAGCAGGGCAATGCCGAACAGCACGTTGGATTTTTCCAAAACCACTCCGCCGAAGCGCGGCACATTGGCCGCCATGCTCTTAAAGCCCTCGCTGTGGCACTGCTCGGCGCCGTACTGCTTTCCGAGTCCGATCGCCATCATTTTCATCAGTCCGCTCTCATAAGGGCCGCGAAAACCGGTGTGAGGCTTGACGCGGTTGATCACGATGATGCCGTCCGCCTCGTAGGCGTTTTTATCGATATACACGGGCCTGCCGTCGTCCGTGTCCCCGATATAGGCGGTTTCCATGGAGGAAATGATCGGGCAGCCGCAGCTTTCCTCTGTGATGCCCAGCTCATAAAGAACCTGCAGCTGCCCCTCTGCCGTCGCACCGCCGTGACTTCCCATGGTGGGAACGATAAAGGGTACGGCGCCTTGCTCCTTCACAAAATCCGCCGTACACCGCAGAATCAAGGCGATATTGGCGATTCCGCGGCTGCCCGCCGTGAGAGCGACGCGCATTCCCGGCTGAAGGGTATCTGCGATCTCCGGTGCGGAAAGCTGTGCGTGCAGCAAAGGCGGAATATTCTCTGCCGGGATATTCTCTTTGGAAAACTTCTGTTCCACAAGAAACATCTTCGGAATCGGCGCCTGTGCAAGCCGTTCTGCAAGAATTCCCATTTTTTCATCTCCTTTTCTGTAAAAGGACGCATAAAGCAAACTGCTGCCTTTTTACCACGGCTTTCCTCCCGGAATAAGGCCGCAGTGTTAAGCTTTGTCGTATTAAATCCATTTGATATTACAAATGGTATCCGGCGTTTTAGACAGCCGGGAGTTTTTTGATTTGCGCTTTCCGCGGCCCGTGAGAGTCTTATTCCATCTCGGCAAAGCTCTGCAGCTTGGTGCGGGACTGCTCATTGTTCTGTGTGCTCTGGTCGATCTCAAGCACCAGACAGCGAAGAGAGGCAGCCTCGACCTCTTTTTCGATCAGGGGCGCGTCGTATTCCTCGACGTCGCAGAACCGCATCAGGCAGACCGCGACGCCATCGGCGCCGGCCTCCCGCGCCATGCCGACAAGCATTTCTCCGCGGGTGAAGCGGGTCTCATGCACCACGGAACAGCCATGGCGGTCAAACCACTGCCCGGCCAGACGGTCAAACGCGTTTTTGCCCGCGGGGATGGGCGTGCGGTAGAGGCGGGATTCCTGCGCGAGATCGTCGCCGACAACGGCAATGTTGTTCTCGGCAAACATCTCGAGAAATCCGTCCGGCTCGGCGGTGATGCCGGTAAGAATGACCTTTTTGCCTTTCCATTCGTACGCGGGCAGTTTCTCCAGCTTTGCGATGACGGCGAGCACCTTTTCGGTATGCTCCTCCTTTGTCATCATCAGCGCGCTCTTCATGACCGCGTGGCGCACCGCAGGCGTGATCA
This sequence comes from uncultured Oscillospiraceae bacterium, assembly GCA_934232845.1. GTDB lineage: Bacteria > Bacillota > Clostridia > Oscillospirales > Ruminococcaceae > Yanshouia. The sequence continues at coordinate 60,863 of CAKQGD010000005.1, read as the reverse complement.
CGTCGAGATGATCGTTGGCGACGGCAGCAAAGCGCATCATCGCGGCGGAATGCGTGTTGTAGATCTCGATGCTCCTCTGCAGCGCTTCTTCACAAGGGACCTCGGTCCCGGTCAGCTCGGCGATCTTTTTCGCGAATTCCTCATACTCGGCGGCAAGAAATTCCCGCGCGCCGGGGTCGGTACGGTTCTGCGGCTGGATCAGAGTCGCGAGAGGGATCTCTGCGGCGCCCGCGCGCCAGCCGGAGCTCATGCCGCGGAACGTATCGCAGAGAATCGGCATCGCCGCACAGGAAAGGCCCTGATACACGCCGGTCATGCCGTATTCCAGACAGGAGCGCATGATGGAACAGGTGAAAATAGGGTTGTACTTTCCGGCGACGGTCGGTGTGACCTGCCCGCCCCACAGGCCCATCGGAACAAGGCCGGCGGCGTGAATGATCTCCTCCGGAACATAGATCGGGAAACAGCCCACGACCTTTTTGCCTTTCGCAAGGTACCGGTCGAGCTGACGGCGGGGATGGGCCGCAGCTTCCCGCAGTTCGAAAAGCAGGCAGTTCAGTTCAGACATTTGCCGCTCCCTCCTTTTTTTCCTCCATAATCTCCACAAGTCCCTGCAGACGGGTTTCAAACTGAGCCTCGTTAAAAATACGGGGATCGGATTGATCTCCGTCAAACGTTGCGACCGGTACATGCGCCTTTTCATCGACGATTTCGCGGCCGACATGGATGTGAAATGTCATCAGCTTGCAGCTGCGGTTGACGTGGCAGAGCATGCCCTCGCACCCAAAATCCCGAATCGAGTCCACACGCTTCTGCATAATCGCGGGCGTCGAAAAGCTGTTGGTGGACGAGCACTGATAGGCACGCGCCATCTCGTCGAGATTGCCCGGCGTGTAGAGAACATCCCACGCGGTGACGTAGCCGTTCATCACGGCATTGACGTTGTAGTTCTTGAGGGTCTTGAGGTTGAAGCCGAGATTTGGCCAGCAGGCGATCCCCTCCCAATGGACGCGGTATTTTTCTTCCGACGGGAAGGTGGAGGTGCCGTTGGCAATGTGCTCTTCGATCTCCTTCTTGAGCTGCTTGAAAATCTCCGTCGTCGAACGCTTTCCGCGGCAGATCACAAGGCAGGACATGTAGTTGAACAGGTCGAAGCCGCTCATCGGGGCGGGTCTGCGCCGGTTGAGGGCCACGATTTCGTCAAAGAGCCTGCAGTTTTCCTGAGAAATCTTCTGCACCTCGTAAAACTTTTCCCAGTCGAACCTGCGCCCGAGGAATTTCTCCATCTGCGCGATATAGCTCTCGATCTGACTGCGGACGTATCGGATCTTATGCGGCTTCGGCTCTTCCTCATAGGAATTGAACAGCGCGTCTATGAAGAAAATCGGCACATGGAACATCTCGGAAAGATTCTCGTACCACTTCATAAGCTGCGTACAGCTGTTGTTTGTCAGAAGAAGAAAGGTCGGCTTGGGAAGATACGGCGCCTCGTGCGGAATCGAAGCAGGCTCGCTCAGAAGCTTCGACGCATAGCCGAGATTCAGCCGGGAGTAAGAGCAGATATTGATGGGGTAGCGCAGCGCTCCCTCCGCCTCGGCGATATAGGCTTCGCCGAGATGGCGCGCCGACATGGTGGCGCAGTTGTTCTCCGGGTAAAGAACCGGAATGTCAAAGACCTCGCAGACCTCCTGAGCAAAGATCGCGGTGGACCAGCCGATCGGTTTTCCCTCGTCGGCGGCTTTCCATGCATCTGCGTACGCCTTGGCGGTCTGCGCGTTGACCATCTGTCTTGACAGCGGCAGCGGACGCCTGACCTTGGCGGCGGGTGTAATTTCAGCCAATGGTTCATTCTCCTTTCCAGATTTTGGGCCGCAGGGCGGACCCGTGCGGCAGTGGTTTTTATCGTACCGCCTCTCGGTACGCGAGCAGCGCCGCTCCGAGCGCCCCCGCATACTGGCAGAGGGGATGTACCGTAACAGGGGTCTTGAGTTCCTTTTCGAGAGCACGCACGACCCCGTGATTCAATGCGACGCCTCCGCTCATCGCGACCTGCGGGACGACCCCGATGCGGAACACCAGCCCCGCGACGCGGCTCGCCGCCGACGCATGGATACCGGCCACCAGATCCGGCAGGCGGACACTGCCGGAGAGCTTGGAGATGACCTCGCTTTCCGCAAAGACCGTACAGGTGCTGCTGATGCTTACCGGCTCGGCGGCTTCGTCCGAGATGGCGGCAAGCTCGCAGGTTTTTACGTTCATTACGCCGGCCATCACGTCAAGAAAGCGTCCCGTCCCGGCGGCGCACTTGTCGTTCATTACAAAATTGCCAAGCTGTCCCCGCTCGTTAAGCCGTAGCGCCTTGATGTCCTGCCCGCCGATATCCACGATCGTGCGCACCTCCGGCATCAGAAAATGAATGCCGGCCGCATGGCAGGTGATCTCGCTTTTTTGACTGTCCGCGCCGTCAAACTGAAAACGGCCGTAGCCCGTCACAAGAACGTGCGCGATGTCCTTTCGTGCGGCGCCCGCCTCGGCAAGAGCTGCGTCAAAGACCTTCTTCGGTCCAACCGTCCCGGTACCGAGCGGATAAACCGCCTTTCCTGCGATCTTGCACCCGTCTTGCAGAATCACGCACTTGCAGGCCGTGGAACCGATGTCGATTCCCAGTGTAAGCATAGATGGCTTCCCCCGATTTTGTTGGTTTCAGATCGTTTTGTTTTTCTTCATCTCCTCGATTTCCTCATCGGAATAGCCGAGCAGATCGTGATAAACTTTATAGTTGAACTCGCCGATTTCCGGACCCGGCCATCTGATTTCGCCGGGAGTGGCGGACATCTTGGGAACGACGTTCTGCATCTTGATGCGGCCGAATTTTTTCGTATCCACCTCAACGATATCGTTGCGGAACGCAAACTGCGGATCCTTCATAATGTCCTCGACGTTATAGATGCGCGTATTGGGAATGTCGTCGCCGAGGGTCTCGAGACATTCCTCGATCGTATGCTGCAGCGCCCACTCGGCAAAGACGCGGTTGATCTCCTCGCGGTGCGCGGTGCGGCCGGTACCGGTTTTATATTCCTCCACCTCATTCATGTCGGGCCGGCCGATCTTCTCCATACAGGCATGATAGAGCTTGTCGCCGGAGACGGACAGCGCCAGATACTTGCCGTCCTTGGTGAGAAAATGCCCCGCCGGAACGGTAACAAGCGTGCCGTTGCCGATGCGGGTGCGGATTGAGCCGTCGAACGAATACTCGGCAAGAATGGATTCCTGCAGACGCAGCGTCGATTCGTTGAGCGCGCAGTCGATCATCTGTCCCTCTCCGGCGCCGGCCACATCGCGGTAATAGATCGCAAACATTGTGGCCATGCAGCCGAACATCGCGGTATAAAAATCCGCGACTGAGATGCCGGGCTTGACGGGAGGCGTGTCAGGGTATCCGGTTACTTCAAGGAAGCCGCCCTGCGCGAGTCCCATGCGGTCAAAGCCGGGCTTGTGGGAATACGGCCCCGTTGTGCCGTAGCCCGAGGCCACCGTATAAATCAGGCGGGGATTGCGCTTGTGCATCTCTTCCCAGGTAAATCCAAGCTTTTTGAAAACGCCGGGGCGAAAATTTTCAATCAGAACATCCGCGTCCTCGATCAGCCTCCAGAGAATTTCCTTGCCCTTTGGGTCCTTAAGATTCAGCGACACCGTCTGCTTATTGCGGCCCTCCACCGCGAACCAGAGATCCTTGACGCGGCCCATGCCGCGGATCAGATCGCCTGTCTTGGGCGGTTCGACCTTGATGACGCGGGCGCCGAAATCGGCGAGCATCGTGCCGCACCACGGCCCGGCGATGATGTTGCCGACCTCCACGACCTTCAAACCTTCCAATGCCTGCATATGAGCGCTTCCTTTCCGGGCCTTGGCCCTGTCGGTAATTTATTTCCCCTTAAATCGGGGAGCGCGCTTCTCACGAAACGCGGCGCGGCCTTCTTCGTAATCCTCCGTCTGATACAGCGTCAGGCCGATTTCATTTTCCAGCGCCAGACCTCTCTCCAGCGGAAGCTCGCAGCCCTCGCAGACACAGCGCTTGATCGCCGTGACCGCCAGAGGCGCAAGCGTACAGATTTTCTGCGCAAGTTCCATCGCGGCGTCCATCAGTTCTTCTTGTTTAACGACCCGGTTGACCAGTCCGATCGAAAGCGCCGTCTGCGCATCCACCTTTTGATTGGTAAGCAGAATCTCCATCGCCCGGGCACGTCCGATCAGGCGCGGCAGACGCTGCGTCCCTCCCAGACGGGGCAGAATGCCGAGGCTCGGCTCCGGAAAGCGAAACGCAGCGTTTTCCGACGCAATGCGAAAATCGCAGGCCAAGGCGATCTCCGCTCCGCCGCCGAATGCGACGCCGTTCACCGCCGCGATCAGAGGCTTTGTGACGTACATACCCCGCATCGGCGTATCGGGGATCCGCCACGGCCGGTCCGCCGTCTGTTTGACAAAGGGCAGCCATTCCGCAATATCCGCTCCGGAGCAGAACGCCTTCTCTCCCGCACCGGTGATGATGCCGACCCGAAGCGCGTCGTCCTCCATAAACTCCATCATCGCAGCTTCCATTTCGCGCATTAAATCCGGTGTGACGGCGTTTGATTTCTCAGGCCTGTTCAGCGTGAATACGGCGACTAAATTCCTTCGCTCAAAGGAAAAAACCTTCATAGCAGCTTCACTCCTTTCTGCGTCAAAGCATTGCAGGGCGGATGCTCTCTTCCGACGTGCCCCGAAATGCCTCCGCTTATGAGAAAACGGGTTTTCTACCTGTATCATATCAGCAAACAGCACCTATTAAAATTTGATATGAACCGAAAAAACTTTCGGTTTTTGGCAATCGTTTCGATCGGCCGAAATTATTTTCCTCTTCCATATGCCTTTATCGAAACAAAAAGAAAAAACACCGGTTTTTCCTCGGCTTTTTTGTTTCTTTTTTCGGCTTTTGCCGCAGACAAAACGCTTTTTTCCCCGCACAAAAATAATTTTATTTCTTTCGCATGCAAAAAAGACCTCTGAAAAAGGAGCCTGTCCTTTTTCAGAGGTCTTTGCTTTTAGGATAAGACGCAAACAGCGCACCCGTGCTTTTTTACCGGATCAACACGCCATCCTTGATGACATGCCGGGGAATTTTGTACATGACCGAGATATCGCGCACGGGGTCACCGTCCACTACAACAAGATCGGCAAGTTTTCCTTCCTTGATCGAGCCGATCTCGTGGTCCTGATAAATGATCTTTGCGGAATTGATCGTCGCCTGCCGCAGGATATCCTCGTTGGAAAAACCGAGCATTTCTTTTCTCAGGCGAAATTCATGCATCGGATCCTTGACATAGGTTTTCATGCCGACGTCCGTGCCCCAGCCGATCAGAATACTCTTGTGGTTTTCATATGCGTTTTTGAGGCATCCGATGATTTTATCCATCAGCCGGTGCATCCGCTTTCCGTTATAGGTATCCGGCTGCTGCAGAATCTCGTCCATGGCATACATGGTCAGCACAAGGGCGGTGTCCTGCTTTGTCTCTTCGATATAGCGCAGCGTCTCCTCGCTGATCATGCTGGCATGCTCCACCGTGTGAACACCGGCCTTGACCGCCATATCGATGGCCAGCGTGCCGTGCGCATGGACCGCGGCATAGGAGGCATGGCGCTTTGCCACCAGAATGATCTGCTCATATTCGTCCGGCTCGACGATCGGATAACCCGGCTCGTTGGACGGACTCAGCAGAGAGCCGGAGCCGTAAATCTTGATAAAGTCGGAGCCATAGGCGAAATTGCGTCTTGTCGCATCGCGGAACGCATCCGCACCGCTCACATGAAATTCCTTTACGCCGTGATCGGTCCACGGCGAGGTGATATTGGGGCCGCTGGTTGTGATGCGCGGTCCCGGCAGACGGCCGTCCTCGACGGCGCGCCTGACATGCAGTGCGCAGCGGCAGCCCTTGTCGCCGCAGTCGCGGACCGTCGTGTAGCCGTCCTTTAAAAATTCCGCCGCATAGGCCGCGGCATTGATGGTATGCTCCGTATCCGGACGGGCGTCGTAGATCGCAGAATACTCGTCATAGTAGAGGTGGCAGTGGATGTCGATCAGACCCGGCAGAAGCGTCTTCCCCTCCAGATCAAGTATCTCCTCCTCTGTGCCGAAATCGGTCCCGCAGGGCGCGATTTTTGCAATCCTGTTCCCGGTGACAAGCACGTCCCCTTTTGTCAGATCGGTTCCTTCCGTCAAAAACGGAACAAAGCCGCAGTTTTTTAAAATCATCTGTCTTTCCTTCCTTGCATCGCTGCCATAATAAAAAATGATACCTCCCGCGGAGGGGAGAGTGTCAATCGTTACCCTTCTGATTTTCGCGCAAACAAAAGCTTTTCAATTCCCGTTTTGCAAAGATGCGCCTTTTAAAAAACGGGCAAAGAATCTCTGCTATCTTTCCGGCAGGCCTCACTGCGCCGCATTGCCCTCTTTCTCCAGCTGCTCTATCATTTCCTCCAGCCGTTCCAGAGGGAACGGGGGCAGTGCAACCGGCCTCATCGCAAGAGAGAGCAGCTTCGTTGGGCTGTCATCCGCGGCGATGCGGTTTGAGCTGAGCGCCCCGCAGATCTTGCAGCGGTGAATGACGGCCCATTCCCCGTTTTTTCTCACCCAGACGGCGATCGGCTCCATCACGCCGCCGCAGCCGGCTGCCCGGTCGCCCGGCTCTGCATCCATATGGCGGCTCGAAAGGCAGTACGGACAGTGATTTCTGTGATCGCTTCCCGCGCCGTCCGGAGCAACGGTCTTTCCGCATACTTTGCAGACAAAGGTCTCTCTGCACGGGCGCATTTTGAAAGAATTCTTTTCCGCTGATTTTTTCTTGCTTTTCTGATTCATAAGAGTTTTCCTCCAAAAAGTAAAATCATAAACCTTTCGGGAGGTTTGTCAAACGTGCAGCAAACCTCCCGGTTATGCCGCAGTCTCCGTTCTGTTTTTGATCGCTTTCATCCAGCGTCTCCTTTTTATTATCATTTTGGCTGAGCTTTTCAGATTAGCCGTGTTTTGATTATAACATGAGAAAAAAAGGGGTTCAATCCTCTCTTTTCCTTTTTATGTGATTTTAAGGGCTCGCATTTTCGGTTTTAAAATAGGGTTTCTTTTTTCTGCGCCGGGCACATGCTTTCTTTAGGTATGCTTCGTAAAAAAGAGACGGCACAAGCCGTCTCTTTTAGAGTGGGGCGATTCATCTGCTTTTTGCGGGTTTTTCGTCGGTGCGGGACGCGAAAAATGCTTTTTCCTATCCATTCGAAAGCGCGCCGCCGTCTGTCCGGATGTAAAGCCTCTTAAAATCTTCGGTCGAAATGGGCTTGTTCAGATAGTATCCCTGAATCACATCGCAGGACATCTGCCGCAGCGTCTCCAGCTGTTCCTTGGTCTGCACGCCCTCTGCCACGGAGGAAATTTTCATCCGGCGGCAAAGACCGATCAGATCGTTCACGACTTCTCTCGCGCGTTCGTTGCAGTAAACATCATTGATGATTTTGCGGTCCAGCTTCAGCGTATGGATATCCAGCAAATACAGTACATAAATGTTGCTGTAGTCCGCGCCGAAATCGTCGATTGCGATCCGGTAACCCGCCTGTGCCAGCTGATGCACGATCTCCTGAAGTCCCATGCTGTCGGTCGAAGAGATCGTCTCGGTGATTTCGATCTCAATCAATTCTTTGGGAACGCCGCAGCTTTCCACAATCCGATTGGTCTCTGTCAGAATATCCGGTTCCAAAATCGTGGCGCGCGAAAAATTCAGTGAGACAGGGTAGCCTTTCCAGCCCTCATCCAGCCATTGCCGCATCGTTCTGCATACCTGTTCAAGAACAAACAGATCGATTTCCCGGATGGCTCCGGCTTTTTCGATTACATTTAAAAACTCTGCGGGCGGCAGAATCCCCTTCTTTTCATCGCGGTAACGAATCAGTGCTTCGGCGCCGCAGATCTCTTCGGTCGCGGCCAGCGCCTTCGGCTGGAGAAAGATCACGAAATTCCCGTTTTTTATCTTCTCCCGCACATCTTGTAAAACCGTATATGCGGATTGCTTTGCGCTCTCACGGTTTTTCATGCGCAGGCGGTTGGCCGCGACCTCAAGGCGCTCTTCTACCTGTTCTTCCAGCGCTCTGAGGGAAATCGCATTTTCTTCCCATGCGCCGGCACAAGCAATCCGGCCGGGGCAGAGGCGGTTCATTTTCTCCTCCATCAAACGGCATCGCTGCGAAAAATGCTCATGCGTCACATCGGGGCAAAGAATCTGAAAGGTCGCGCCGCTTACGCGATAGCAGTTGTCGCTGCCGAATACATCTTCAAGCACACCCGCCGCCTGCCTCAGCAGCATGTTGCCGCCGTTTGTGCCGTACTGCTGATTATACTGTTTAAAGTTCAAGATGTATGCCGACGCCATACCGAAGCTGGAGAGCGCATCCTCGTGGATTCTGCGAAGCCTCTGCAGATACCCTTCAAAATTGAACAGCTCCGTAACGGAGTCGTGCAGCACCGCAGACTCATACTGCGTACGCAGTTCGTTGATAAAATAGATTCTGCGCAGGAACGCCGCCATCAGTTTCATTCCCTCAACATCCGGAATGCTCTGCGCACCCTCAGCTAAAATACAGAGTGCCGGAGTTCCGTTTTCTCTTGCACTGCACAGAACGGCGGGAAGCATCGGCTCTCCGACGCTGCTTCGAAGATCGTCAAAAATCTCGTCGGATTCCTCCCGGACAACAAGGGATTGACAGTCCGGCGGGACAGACCAAAACAATCTGTACAGCATATCGGAATTTTGCACGGCCAGCGGCTCTGTCTCCGTAGAAGAGCGCCATTCCATCTGCTTTTGCAGACGGCCGCCGGGCAGACGAAGCAGAAGGGTGATCCGCTTCATGCCGACGTCTCTGCCAAGCGCGGCGAAAATCGACTTTGCGATTTCATCCGGAGACGCGCCCTGCTCAAAGGCCTTCCAGCTTTGCTCTGAGAATTCCTTGATCCCACGGACGAACTGTTCCTTGGAAGGAGAGATTTTTTCCTCCAAATCCGAGACAATTTGGGACGAACCATTTTTCCGCGCCTGCCCCAGCAGCTGCGCGGCATTCCCCATGATCTGTTCGAAATCCATCCCGGGCCCGATTCGGCAGGTGATTCCGGTAAAGATCCGCAGTGAACCGCCGAACAGAGATTCTTTCGAATGGGTGATTCCTTCCATCAGCTTTTTTAGAACCGTAAATTGCTCTTCCGCAGCGGAAACGCTGCTGCTGAAAATCATCAGCGTATTCTCCGAAGCCCTTGCGGAAATACAAGTTAACGGCAAGCCGCTGAGAATCTGAGCGCCTATGCCGCTCAGCAGTTTCTTTCGTTCCTGCCGTTTTTCATCGCCGGAAAATCCGTCGATCTCCAGCAGCGCCATGGCGCCGTTTCTTCCGCGCATGCCGCTCTTTAGAATATCCTGAATCAGCAGCTTTGCCGTATCCAAATTGTAAAGCCCGGTTTCCTCATCTCGTTCCGCCTTTTGACGCAGCTCCAGCTCCCGCAGTCTCAGGCTTGTGATATCGCGGGCATACAGGGTAAGCAGCCGCCGATCGTTTTTGGAATCGATCATAATGCGAAGCGTAAAGTGAACCCAGAAAATTCGTCCGTCCGCAGTTTTCTGGCGGCACTCAAAGGTCGGAATTTCCCTGCCGCTCTGCATAAATTTCTTCATCTGACCGCTCATAAACCGATCGCGAAACCGCATCGCGTCGTCCGAGTTGGCCATTGTACGAAGAATGTAGCGGAAGATTCCGCTATAACTGTCCTTTTCGTCTTTCTCCGGCGGCAGAGCTTGCTCAGAAAACCAACTGTCGACCACACTCTCCGAATTCAAATCAAACCGAACGGAAAACAGCACGTCTTCGTTGAGCATCTTGTTCAAAGCCGAACTCATGCTCTGACGCAGCTCGGTCTCCTTCTGCTCGGTTACATCCTCGGAAATACCAACCGCATACAGAACCTCTCCGCTTTTATTCGGCACCCGCTCATAGGTGACCTTTTCCCACCAATAACCATCGGCGTCTTTCTTTTTGGCTTTGTAAACCGCGCTGACGTGATCCTCGCCTCGGTAGACCCGCTCGAACAGTTCGCGCACGGTCCGCTCCGTATCCGGATGAAAATATCCGTCCTCAAACAAAGATTCGGGGACATTTTCTATCACGTCGCCGTAGCCACGCAGGGCCTTGGATTCCTCCGTCTGGATAATACGATGATTTGGAAGATCCAGCGCCCACATATTGAGGCGGCTGTTCTTCTGCGCGATTTTGTACAGAGCGGATATGCGCTGCAGGCGAAGCGTCAGTTCCTTTCTTTCGGTCACGTCGAGCACCGTGCCCATCAGCAGCATGCCGCCGTCCTCATCCTCGACAAAGCTGACGTCGCTGCGCAGCCACGCTACGGCGCCGTCCCGCCTGCGGACGCGGTATTCCATCACGATTTTGTCTTTTTTGCTCTTCCGGCAGGCTTCGATTTCTTCGCTTACCCGCTTTGCATCCTCCGGCAGAACCAGCGAGGCGGCCATATTTTTTACTTCTTCTTTAAACTGCTGCCTTGTATAGCCGTGAAGCGCATAATAGCCGTCGTTGGCATAAAGTACGGGGAATCCCTCGCACAGTACAGCCTTGTAAGCGCCGCCGGAGCTGTTTTTAAGAATCGTTTCCAGCTCCATTCGCTCCTTGCTTTCCTCCGTGATATTCACGGTGAAGCACAGAAGCACGCGGTCCTCCTCGCCGTTGTCTACATAACAGCCGCGATCGCGCACCCAGAAAAAACTGCCGTCCTTTTTTACCACCCGATATTCCACGCTGTACAGACTGTGCATCTCAAGCTGCCGGTGAACCTCTTCGGAGACTCTGCCGCGGTCATCCGGATGAATCAGTCTCGCGTAGCAACCGTCCTTTTCTCCATAAATCTCGTCGTAGGTATATCCCGTGGAATCGAGAATCGTCTGGCTGAGGCACATGAGCGGAAACTCCTCACTGTCGTAAACAGCCAGAATTCCCAGAGGAAGATTTCGGCTGACAAACCGCAGCAGCTGCAGTTCGTCCAAAAAAGGATGCTTCTCTTTTTTATCCGGCAGAAAGTACAGCGTCGGGACCGGAGAATACTCTCCGGCCGCCGCCTCGAAACGGCACCAAAGGCAATATTCCCTGCCGTTATATGTTCCGGTCAGCCCACAGCAAAGATAATCCTTGCCATCCTCGGGGTTCCTCTCTCTGCGGAAGTAGCTTCCTTTTTCCGCAGAGACAAAGCTGCTTTTCTTTTCCTTTCGGAATGATGTCTCTCCGCCGCTTTGATTCTCTGTCGAAAAAGGAAAGCGTTTCATGCGGCCGTTTGCCAGAATCATCCTGCCGGTGCGGGCATCTGAAACGCAGACCTCGCCGTCGATTCGGTCGATCAATTGTTGAAAAAAGGATGCGTCCAAATTGGATGTCATTTTATTCTCCTGCCAATCTCCGCATACAGCGGTGCGGTTTCTCAACACGACATAATGTGTATTATGTACTAATAAAAAAACAGCGAATAGAAGTCTTTTCTACTCGCTGCGACATAATGTGTATTATGTCGCAGTCAGTGCGGTCAAAACCGCCGCCTGTATCTTTGCAGTCAGGCATTCTTCGCATAACAAAGTAAATGTGACCAAAAAAATTCCGGCCCATAGATGTCAGATTAAGCTGACCGGTTTTTTTGGCGTGGAACAAAGCCGCTTACCCATAAAATATATTGGCACAAAAAGGCCAGTCAATGTATCCTATCAAAGAATATGAAGGGAAAGACTGACCTGTTTTATATAAATCATCTATTTTGTATAGCTGTCATTCGGCTAAAAAGAAAAAAAACGGACTTATGTATTCATCCAATACCACATAATACACATTATGTGATGTCTTTACAGCAGCAGATGCATGCGGGAAAGGGCGCGGGCATGTTCCTGAGGACTGGTAAAGGTATAGATGCGGGTGGTCTCGATACTGGCATGTCCCAAAAGATCGGCCAGACGAACAATATCTTTTTCCAGACGGTAAAAAGTCAGTGCAAAAAGATGGCGCAGATTGTGGGGAAAGACTTTTTCCGGCGCCACTCCCGCCGCCGTACACAGCCGTTTCATCTGGACCCAGATGTTGGAACGATTCAAAGGCCGTCCTCTACGCGAGAGAAAGACCGGCCCGGTTCGGATTTTGTTTTTTTCGCAATACCGCTGCAGCAGGCGGCAAAGCTCTTTGGGAAAAAGCACCGTGCGCACCTTACCCTTGTTCGCGATCTGCACACTGCCGGACCGCAGGCTTTCCGCAGTGATAAAGCGGTGCTCGCTGACGCGGATCCCGGTGCTGCAGATTGTCTGAATCAGCAAGGCAAGCCTCTCGTCCCGCCGCAGCTGCGCGGCTCTGACCAGACGGGCATATTCCTGCCGGGTCAGCTCTTTGGATTCGTCCCGAAACGTGCGCCGCTGCATCCGAAACTGCTTGACGCGGCAGTTCTCCATACCGGCAAAGCTCAGAAAGCCGGACAAAGCCGCCAGCATGCTGTTTGCGCTGGAAACACGGTAGTTCTCTGCCAGCATCTGCTTGTAGGCAAGAACGGTTTCCTTGCAGAACGTCTTGTCCGCCGGAAGAAAACGAAAGAAAACCTCCACATCGTGGATATATTTTCTGATCGTTTCAAAACTGCGTTCCTCTCGGATCAGATGGGTTTTGTAGTCCTCAATCTGCTGCAAAGTCATTGTATTCATGTTTCATTCGCTCCCCGCTCTCGAAATTCTCATCCGTATTATGTCCAGAGCATGGGCGCGTTTTAAGAAAAAAGCTGTTCAAACGCTCTCTTTTTTTCGTGCAGCCTCACAGAATTCTTAAACCGCAGACTTCGACATTTCATTATAAACCCGCCGCCGAAAAAAGCAATAGATAAAACGGGAAAATCCCGCATAAAAACACCATTTTCCCCTGTGCACCGCAGGAAACGGCGGCCGTCTCAAGCCTTTTGTCCCGTTTTTTGGAAATCCTCCCGAAAGGCCCTGCGCTAAATCGTTCCCCAGCTGGAACGATTTTTGCGAAAACCGAACATCGCCTCCGCTTTATAAATGGTGTTGATCTGCCGGTATCCAAGGTTGTCGATTCCCGCAAACAGAAAAACTTTCTCAGCCGATCGATCTTGGAGTATTTACGAAAGGTGTTTTCCTCCGGCAGCAGAGCGCCCACGGACAGAATCCAGAACCAAGAGCCTGCGGGTATTGTCCGCGATGGCCGCCGCCTTGTTGCAGACAGGCACCCGCACGCTGCTGGGCGCCATGTTGTCGGATTCTTCAAATCGCTTGTAATCGGTGTGCCGAAGGGCTTTGCTGTATTTTCTCAGTCCGACAGCCGCACAGATCAGCTCAAGCAGATAAATGCCGCCGATCAGCAGCACATAAAGCAGGGGGAAATCGTTGACCGCCGATGGCAGCCCCGATATAGGGCAACAGCAGCAGCGAGAGCATTCTCTCTCGCTGCTGCTGTTATCAGTTTAGAGGCATGGCGGGGTAACGGTTACTTCTTCACCACCGGCACATAAATAAATGTATCCTCGCCAAGGTAATACTCAAAGTCCATCGCCGTATGATCGAACTTGTAGCCGCTGCCGTCAAGCCAGTCGTTAAATATGAACTTCCACGTCTTTTTGACATTCTCGTTCAGTCCCACCTCGCTGTCCGCCTTGGGAACGGCAAAGACCGCGTACTCGGCTGCGGGAACGTCGAGGGCAACCATTCCATCCGGGATGAATCTCTTGTCCTTTGTCATAGGGCCGAGAAAATAGTAAAATTCTCCGGTCTCGTCCGAGGGATGCATCCATGCGCCGATCTCAGCATAACCGGGATAGGTCAGCTTCGCATAATCCTCCTTGCTGACCGCGCGGAAGTCCTTGCCTAGCCAGTAAGCACCGTTATCCAGAATGTCCATGTCCCCCTCCGGGGGAGCGAGAGAATAGCCCACCGCCGTGAATGCCTCAAGCCTTTTGATCTCAGGTGTCATTTTGAATCTACCGCCTTTCGCTTTTCTGTACTCTGTCGGGTTCATCCCGAATCGGCGGCAAAATGCGCGGGTAAAACCGGAGTGTGTATCGAAGCCGCAGTCCATTGCCGCAGTTGTGACGCTTTTGCCGTCGAGCAGCTCCGAAGCTGCACGGCACAGACGCCGGTCGCGCAAATACGCACCCACGGCCATGCCGTTCACCGCCCGGAATACATGGCAGAAGTGGCAGTAGGAATAGCTGAACAGCCCGGCCAGGGCCTGCGGCGTCACATCCTCCGTCAGATGCTCATCGATATACGCACGGCATTTCTCCATGTCCTCACGGTAACCCATCGTTTCACCGCCTTTCCCTTACAATATAACGAAAAGAAGGCGGCACCGCTTTTCCGTTTTTGCGAATATCACGATGGAGCTTCCGCCCGCATTGCGGGAATATATATAACCGAATCCGCGCCGTGATATAAATCAAAGAATATTCCACGCCCGTTGAAGCGACAGCCCGATCCATCCACATTCCACAGACCACAATTTCTACAGGCGGCACACGTTCTCCTTCAGTTCCTCCAGCATCGGGCGCATCCCGGTATTCCCGTATGTTAAAAATACCCGTTCCTGTTTTGCGGCCTCAAGCATTCTCAAGACCACACAGCTTCGCTCTGCGAAATCGAAAAGCTCAGATCCCGCGCGGCCAAAACGGCCCTGCCCTCTTTTTCGTTTTCGATTCGCACGGTAACGTCGTATACATCCCGCTCGGGCAGTTCGGCGGTTCCGCTGCAGAGGCCGCCGTCACAGGATACCTCAAAGCTGCGCGGGCCGCCTTCGGCCCCGGTAAAGGTGATCCGGTAGGTATAATCCTCTCCCACTACGCTCGGCACAAAGCGATATGAAAGCGCCCCGCCAAAGGTCGAAAAGCTTACCCCGTCCACAGAGATCGTATCGGGCAGTGCGGCTGCGCCGTCCGTTTCCACGGGCTTTGCGGGCTGACGGATTCCGAGCCATATTCCCGCCGCAAAGCACAGCAGACATGCCAAAAGCGTGCGCAGCGAAAACCGCCCGCGGGCCGCAGCGGCTTTTTCCTGCTGCGGCGGTTCGGCTTCGGCGCTTCCTTTACAGAGCTGATCCAGCCCCACGCCCAGCGCCTCGGAGAGCAGAAACGCTTTTTGCAGATCGGGAAGCGCTTCGCCCGTTTCCCACTTGCTGACGGCCTGCCGCGACACGCCGAGCCGTCCGGCCAGTTCCTCCTGACTGAGTCCTTTTTGCTTTCTGCACCGAACAAGCTGAGAGGAAAACTCCATCTTTGTCAGCTCCTTTCCACCGCCATTTTATCAAAAGGGAAGGCTGCAGACAAGAAGCCGCACCTTGAAACCGCGCAACTGCAGGTTGCATTTCGGCGAATCGGCCGTCCCGCCGAGGCTCGACGCGGTTTTAACAGGCTTTTCTTTTTGCCTTCGTCTGATCTGCAAAAGCGAGCCCGCGCATTGACAGAGAACCCCCGACTATAAAGTCAAAAAGCAAAATATCCGCTGTTTTTACACCCGCTCTTTTTTCTGGCTTTCCATACAATGATACCGCATACAAATAATGAGAAATCAAATATGCGCCATAGATTCGAAAGATACGTTCGGCATGCTGATCCTCTGCAGTGCGATAGAGATCCCCAGTGCAATCATCGGCAAGATGACCCAGTAATCTTTCTTCATGAGCAGAACCGCGGCGGCTATGATCGCAATGCTGAGCCATGCCGCAGAAATGAAGTCGGGATCACTGAATCCTGTTTTCCAAACCGCCAAGGCGATACACATCACCGCCAAGGTCCAGTAACAGGGAAACGCGAACAAACAAAATTTTGACAATTGCCCTGACGCCGCCTTTTTCATTGATCGTTCCTTTCTTTTTAAGCCGTTTCTGTTTTGGTTTCGTTTTATGTCCCCGGCGCAAAATGCAAACGGATTCTCTTCATCCGCACGCCGCAAAAGAGGTCATGCCAACGTCTTCTGCAATCGTCGAAAAAATAAGCCCTTGCATCCGAATCCATGCACGAACGCGGCTTTTTGTCAAAAAAAGAGAAGCTGTGAAGCAAACGAAACAAAAAAACAGTCCGAAGACTGTTTTTTTGCTGCGGGAGCACAATGCGCTCTGACATGGCGTCCCCGGCGCGATTCGAACGCGCGGCCTTTCGCTTAGGAGGCGAACGCTCTATCCTGCTGAGCTACGGAGACAAATTTTCTCTTGCTTTCCGGTTTATTGTACACGTGCGCATTCGTCTTGTCAAGAAATCCTCTCTTGCGTGAAATTTATAAAAAAGCTTTTTCTTTTGCCTCAAACGTGGTATAGTATAGATTGTAGTATCATGCAATCCGGGGGTGAAATGGATTGAAACGGGAAAAGTCGTGCGGCGCGCTGGTATATCGGTATGAAGACGACGCGCTGATGCTGCTTCTCCTGCGACACCGACACGGCGGCCACTGGTCCTTTCCAAAGGGACATGTGGAAGCCGGTGAAACAGAAGAGCAAACCGCGCACCGCGAAATTTTTGAAGAAACCGGCGCAACCGTTACCCTGCGGGACGGATTCCGCCACGCGGTCGAGTATTATCCGAAGCCGGGCGTCAAAAAACAGGTCGTCTATTTTCTCGGCGAAGCAAAAGACGCCGCCCTTGTCCGTCAGGAGGAGGAAATCAGCGAGCTTCGCTGGGCCCCGATCGAAGAGGCCCTGCGTGCCGTGACGTTTAAAAACGACCGCACGCTCATCACTATGGCGATGGAGTATCTCGGAGCCTCCCCCAAGGGAGCGTAAAAAAGCGAAAAGAACCCGCAGGCCATACCGGTTTTAGCCGGCGCGCTGCGGGTTCTTCTCATTCGGCGGTCAGTGCATCAGGCCGGTCAGCTCATCAATCACCGTACCCGCGCTTGTCAGAGCGCGTTCCGCTGATTTCTTCAGGCGTTTTGCCTTGCGTCCGGCGCTTGAGGGGCGCTCCGCCATCATCCATGCGGCGGTTCCTACCGCCATGCCTACCGCGACCCCTGTGATCGCTGAGGACATTCCTTTTTTCATTTGTTCTTCCACCTCCTGCGAAATTAGTTTGCGCCGGATATGCCGCCGCAATTCTATCAAACTCACAATTGCACGGCGGAAAACCTTGGCTGCCGCAGTGCTTTTGCCCAGTTCTTCTTTCTGCGCCTTTCAAGGGCGAAGAAAAACGCAAGTTTAAGCTTGAAATGTTTTTCACTTTTTTTGATTTTTTGGTTGTTTTTGCCTATACATATTCCTTTGAACCGCTTTTCTCTCCGATTGGAAATCTGCGCAGGACTGCGTTATCATACAGATAAAGAGGCGCATTATGAACCGACCCAAACGCATCGCCGCCATCCATGACCTGTCCGGCTTCGGCCGGTGCTCGCTCACCGTGATCTCGCCCGTGCTTTCCGCCATGGGAATGCAGGTCTGCCCCGTGCCGACCGCCGTTCTTTCCGCACACACCGGCGGACTCGGCAGCGTCGTCATGCGCGACCTGACCGACTATCCCGCGGCCGCGCTTGCGCATTACCGCTCGCTGAAAGTTGAATTTGAATGCGTGTACAGCGGATTTCTCGGCTCGCAGGAGCAGTTTGATCCGTGTGAGCAGTTCTTCGGCGCGTATCCCGAGGCGCTCGCCGTCGTCGATCCCGTGCTGGGCGATCACGGCCGCCGTTACCGTACCGTCACCGAAGAAATGTGCCGCCGCATGCGTTCGCTTGTCTCCTGCGCAGACGTGATCACGCCCAACATGACCGAGGTTTCCCTGCTTTTGGGGGAATCCTACGAACCGGGCGCCATCACCGCCGGGCAGGCACGCAGCCTGCTGGTGCGGCTGTCGGAGCTGGGACCCTCGCGCGTCGTGATTACCGGCGCGCAGCTCAGTCTCGGCGAACGGCTGGCCAATCTGGGCTACGACCGGGAAAACGGCAAGTTCTGGTACACGTCGGGCGAGTATATTCCGGCGAGCTACCCCGGCACGGGCGACCTGTTCGCCGCCGTGCTGACGGGCGGCCTGCTGTCGGGAGACAGCCTGCCCATTGCGATGGGGCGTGCAGCCCGCTTTGTCGAGCTTGCGATCCGCACAACCTACAGCTACGGCTCCGATCCGCGCTACGGCGTCATGTTCGAGATGCTCCTCGGCGAGCTGATCCATTCCAGGACCGGCTCGGATTATCATTTATTATAAAGGCCGCCGTCGGCTGACGCGGCCGACTGGAGGAGATCTGTCTTGAAAAGTGAAACCAACCGCACCCGCCGCATCGCGCTCATCGGCCTGATGGCCGCTTTCTGCTTTCTTTCCAACTATTTCTCCATCCCGATCGGGGATATTTCGCGCATTCATTTCGGCAATGTGTTCTGCGTGCTGTCCGGCCTGCTGCTGGGCCCCGTTTCCGGCGGCCTCTGCGCGGGAATCGGCGCGTTCTTCTACGATCTGACGAATCCGCTCTACGCTGCGGAAGCGCCCATCACCTTTCTGATGAAATTCGCGCTCGGCGCCGTCGCGGGCTTAGTCGGCTATGCAAAAGGTGCAAAAGGCGAGCGCCCCGTGCAGAACGCGCTCGGCGCGGCCGCGGGCAGTCTGACTTATGTCGCCTTGTACCTTGCGAAATCTTTTATCAAAGAATACTGGTATCTTAGAAACCCGATGGAGACCGTTCTTGTCAAGCTGGCGACAAAGGCTGTTTCCTCTCTGACAAACGCGGCGATTGCCGTTGTATTCGCACTGATCCTGCTTCCGGTGTTCCGCCGGGCCATGAGGACCGCTCATTTCAACGAAACATAACCGTTTTCGGCATCCGTTCCTTTTTCTTTTGCGCCCTCATGGAGTTTTCACCGTATAAAAGCCGCCCTGCCCGAAAGGGAGAAAGGCGGCCTGATATCAAGTGCGCCTTGCCGTTTGCGGCGGGCCGCACGGAAATGAGGGATTTCTATGAACTCCATCCTGCGCGCACGCAGAAAAAGCAGTATTGCCGCCGCGCTTGTCTCCTTTTTCATCGGCGGGGTGCTTTTCACCTTCCCCGAAACGTCCGTCCGGTGGATGTGCATGGCGCTGGGCGCCTCTCTGCTCGTGCTGGGCGTCTGGTATCTTGTTTCCTATTTCAGAGGACGGGGCATGCTGTCGGCCTTTCAGCTCGATCTCTTTCTCGGCATCGTTCTTGCGGTGCTCGGTCTCTGGCTTCTGCTGCGGCCCGAATCCGTGATCTCGCTGCTGCAGTATGTATTCGGCGCGTTTATTCTGCTGCACGGCCTTGTCGAACTGCAGGCGGCCTTTCATATCCGCCGCGCCGGGTTTGCGGGCTGGGCGCCCGCGATGATCGTCTCTCTGCTCACCGTCTTACTGGCGGCCGTTATTCTGCTCAATCCGTTTGCATCCTTTGCGGCGCTCGTTATGCTGATCGGCGCCGTGCTGATCTACAACGGCGTAATCGATCTGTTTTTGATTTTCCGTCTTTCGCGTCTGTTTGCCGCCAAGGAAAAAGCCTCCGAGCCCTTGGAGGCCTCCTACACCGAGGCGAAAGAAGACGATCCCTCCACCCCGGGCGGCGATGCATGACACAGCGTTTTCGCGGCGGCCGAAGTTTTTCGGCCGCCTTTTTCTTTTTTGGCCATTGGTTTTGGCGGTGCTCCGGCAGAGGCGTTTTGCCAAACGTCTTTGCTTTTTTGCGGTTATGCCGGCGCGCCGTGCGGCTTTGCATCTTTTGCTTTTATACGGCTGTCGAGAATTTTTTCAAAGTCCTCGGCCAGCGCCTTGTCCTGCTCCCGGCTGACAACGCGGACCTCTCCGAACAGGGCCGTTCCTTCCTGCATCGTGACCGTCGATCCGGTGACCGCGCCGATGACAAAGGCGTCGTTCTGCAGTACAACGGCCTCCTGCGCCGTCACGGAGCCGCGCACCTTGCCGTTAACGGCGGCGCTGTCCGCGCAGAGATTTCCGGACACCACCGTACCGCATCGGACGGAAAGCTCTCCCCTTGCCGTCACGTCGCCCCGCACCGCGCAGCCGTCGAGAGAGATGGACTCCCCGCAGATGCAGCCCTCCACACACCCGGAGACGATCACATTTCCTCCCGCCTGCACATCACCGCGCACCATTCCGAGAATCTGCAGGTTCCCCGCGGTGCAAAGATCGCCTTCCACCACGGCGGATTCGCCGACGACCGTCGTTTCCATGATTTCCGAGGCTCCCTCATCCTTCACAATCGGCGGATCGGATGTTTCTTTATCTTCAATCAGCAGAGCCGACAGCTTCTCCTTTCTCAGCTGGGACGCAGCGGAATTTTCCGGGATGAAAGTGCTTGCCTTTTTAGTCATATTTTCCCTCCGGACGAATATTTTTGAAGCTTTTCTCTCGATATTGTGTGCAGAATAAACGGAAAAACTCTTTTTAAAAAAACGGCTTTTCCTCTCTTGATTTTTGCTTTGACAGCCTATATACTGTTTTATCAGAGAGGATGAATTTGCATGAAACTTTCCAAAAGAATTCAAAACATCACGCCGTCCGCCACGGTAGAGCTGACCGGAAAGGTTATGGATCTCCGTGCAAAAGGCGTAGAAGTCATTGCTTTCAACGTCGGCGAGCCCGATTTCGGCACGCCCGATCATATCGGTGCAGCGGCAAAACGGGCTATTGACGCGCAGCATACAAAATACACCGTTGTGGCAGGCATTTTAGAACTTCGTCAGGCCATCGCGAAAAAGCTGCTCGACGACAACGGCATTTCGTATTCCCCCGATGAGATCAGCGTGGGAGTCGGCGCCAAGCAGCCCCTCATCAACGCGCTGCTGACCCTGTGTGACGACGGCGACGAGGTGATTCTGCCCTCCCCCTGCTGGGTGAGCTATGTCGAGATGATTAAGCTGGCGGGCGCCGTACCCGTGCTCGTTCCCTGCCGGGAGGAGGACGGCTTTGCTCTCGATCTTGCCGCGATCGAAAAAGCCGTTACGCCCCGCACCGCGGCGATTTTGATCAACACGCCGAACAACCCGACCGGTGCCGTCTATTCGGAAGAAACTCTGCGCGGCCTTGCCGAAATCGCGCTTGCGCACAAGATCGCCGTCATTTCGGACGAAGTATATGAAAAGCTCATCTACGGCGGGCACAAGCATTTCAGCATTGCCTCCGTCTCGCCGGAAATGCGGGCCCTCACGGTCACGATCAACGGGGTTTCAAAGGCCTACGCCATGACGGGCTGGCGCGTCGGGTACGCCGCCGCCGAACGGTCTGTCATCAAAGGCATGAACGCCCTGATGGGGCACGCCACCTCAAACACCTGCTCCATTGCGCAGTATGCCGCGCTTGAGGCTCTCAGCGGCCCGCAGGACAGTGTCGAACTCATGCGGCGGGAATTCGACCGGCGGGGAACTTTTTTGGCAAACCGGCTCAACGGGATGGACGGCGTTTCCTGCGTCAGCGCCGACGGCGCGTTTTACCTGATGCCGAACATCTCCTCTTTCTACGGCAAGAGGACGCCGTCGGGCAGAGTGATCGAAAACTCTTTCGACATGGCGGATTATTTGCTGGAGGATGCGCACATCGCCGTCGTGCCGGGCGCCGCGTTTGAGGCGCCGGACAACCTGCGGATCTCTTATTCCAATTCGATGGAGGCCCTGCAGAAAGGCACCGATTGGATGGAATCTTCCCTGAAAAAGCTGAAATAAAACCGCGCGTTCGTCTTCCGGCAGAGGACGAACGCGTTTCTCTTTTCGAAGAAAGGCGGCGCAGGCATTTGCCTCTCTCGGCCAAACCAAAAATACGCCCGTCCGCTGAGCGGACAGGCGTGCGAAAAGGCGTCTGAATCGGCAGGCGCTTTTTATTTTTCGTTTTTTACGTAGACATCCAACTGGCTGTACGGAATAGAGATGCCGCTGCGGTCGAGCGTTTCCTTGATCGCCTCGTTCAGATCCCAGCGTTCCTGCCAATAATCCTCGGTTTTCACCCAGCAGCGCAGGCCGAGCCGCACGGAGCTGGCTCCAAGCTCGTCGACGAATACAACCGCCTCTTCCTTGCGGATGACTTTTTCCCGCGAACGCATCAGCTCGGTCAAAAGGCGCCGCGCTTTCGCAGCGTCGTCTCCGTAGCCGACCCCGACAAAGAGATCGATTCTGCGCTGGGGCAGCGCGCTGTAATTGGTGATGGATGCGCCCGCCAGCGTCGAATTGGGCACGCTGACCTGCTTGTTGTCATAGGTCACGATCGTGGTATAAAACAGACCAACCATATCGACAACGCCCTCGACTCCGCCGCCGGAGATCGCATCTCCCACATGGAAGGGATGCAGCGCCAGCAGCAGCACACCGCTCGCGAAATTAGACAGGCTGCCCTGCAGGGCAAGGCCGACCGTCACGCCGATGGAACCGAGCAGGGCGACGAACGAAGCCGTCGGTACACCCACCAGATCCGCGATAATATAAATCAGCAGTGCGTAACAGCCGATATTGGCCAGCGCCCGCAGAAACTTGCGGATGCCCGGGTCAAGACTGGCCCGCTCGGCGAGCTTATCCACCTTGCGCAGCAAAAAAGCGATCAGCTTTCTTCCCGCGATCAGAAGAACCACGGCAAGCACTACATTCCAAAAGACGGCGAGCACCGCCGGCGAAAGAATATCCGTCAGATCCAAGAACGAAACTCTCCTTTTGCAATATCCTCACGGCCCGTTTGACCGCGTCAACACCCACAGTATAGCATATTTCGTCAAAAAAAGCAAAGCCGCAAAACGCGAGGCTGTCAGAAATCCGATGCGGGGTAAAGTTTAAAAATCAGTCTTCTTGGATTTCTTGATTTTGTGAAATTCTGATTCCCCCTAAAACGCCGGAGTGCCGGACTTTTAGACGCTGCAATGCTTTCATCCCGATTGTGCGTCGCCTAAATCCCAGCCAGCCCACAAAAAAACGGAAGAAATTTCTCCCTCAAATTTTGGCGAAAATAAGGAAATTCCACACTAAATTTCTAATAGCCAAACGCGAAGTCGGGAGGGAGACTTCCATGCCTCCCTCCCGACTTTTCTTAAACCGACAGAGCCAAAAGGCCGCCCGTTTTACCGGCAGACGAGCTCGCCGTTTTCCGCGTCTATCACGAGCGCCGAGCCCGCGGGCCGGTCGCCCGAAAGAATTGCGCGCGCCAGCAGGGTCTCGACCTTTGCCTGCAAAAAGCGTTTTAAAGGCCTTGCGCCGAACACGGGATCATAGCCGCGCTCGATGATCAGCGCCTTGGCGGCATCCGTCACCTCAAGCGTCAGCGTCTTGTCGGCGAGACGCGCACGCAGCCCCGTCAGCAGAATGTCGACAATATGCGAGAGGTTCTCCTTCGTCAGGGGCTTAAAGAGCAGAATCTCGTCGAGCCGGTTTAAAAATTCCGGACGGAACGCGCCGCGCAGCTCGCGCTGTACGGCGTCTCTCGCCGCCTGCGAAATCTCGCCGTCTTTTCCGATGCCGTCAAGCAGCGCCTGACTGCCGAGGTTCGACGTCAGAATGATGATCGTGTTTTTAAAATCGACCGTGCGGCCCTGACTGTCGGTGATGCGGCCGTCGTCGAGAATCTGCAGCAGAATGTTGAACACGTCGGGATGCGCCTTTTCCACCTCGTCGAACAGCACAACAGAGTAGGGCTTGCGGCGCACGGCCTCGGTCAGCTGGCCGCCCTCGTCGTAGCCGACGTATCCGGGAGGCGCGCCGATCAGCCGCGAAACGGAGAATTTCTCCATATACTCGGTCATGTCGATACGGACAAGGTTTTTCTCGTCGTCAAACAGATTTGCGGCGAGCGCCTTTGCAAGCTCGGTTTTGCCGACGCCCGTCGGTCCGAGGAACAGAAAGCTGCCGATCGGGCGGTTCGGATCCGCGATGCCCGCGCGCGAGCGCAGAATCGCCTCCGTCACGCGGGAAACGGCCTCATCCTGACCGATGACGCGCTCGTGCAGAATCGAGTCGAGATGCAGCAGCTTCTCGCGTTCGCCCTCCATCAGCTTTGCGACGGGAATGCCGGTCCACTTGGCGACGATGCCCGCGATCTCCTCTTCGGTGACGGTGTCGCGCACCATTGTGGCGTCCCGGCGCTCTTCGCTGCGGCGCTCGGCCTCGGCAAGCTTGGCTTCGAGCGCGGGCAGGTCAGAATATTTGAGCCGTGCGGCCTTTTCGTATTCGTAGTGAAGCTGCGCCGTCTCGATGTCGGCGCGCATCTGCTCGATCTGCCCTTTCAGGGTTTTGACCTCATCGGCGCTGCCTTTTTCCGCCTCCCAGCGGGCCTTTTTCATATTGAATTCGTCGCGCAGCTCCGACAGCTCCGCGCGCAGCTTTTCCAGACGGTCGAGCGAAAGGCGGTCCGTCTCCTTCTTGAGCGCCATTTCCTCGATTTCCAGCTGCATCACGCGGCGGCGCACGTCGTCAAGCTCCGACGGCATCGAGTCGATCTCGGTACGGATGAGGGCGCACGCCTCGTCCACAAGGTCGATGGCCTTGTCCGGCAGAAAGCGGTCGGTAATATAGCGGTTGGAAAGCGTCGCAGCGGCAACCAGCGCGTTGTCGTGGATGCGCACGCCGTGGAACACCTCGTAGCGCTCCTTTAAACCGCGCAGAATCGAGATCGTGTCCTCAACCGTCGGCTCATCGACCAGCACGGGCTGAAAACGCCGTTCGAGCGCAGCGTCCTTTTCGATATACTTGCGGTATTCGTCCAGCGTGGTCGCGCCGATACAGTGCAGCTCGCCTCTTGCCAGCAAAGGCTTCAGCAGATTGCCCGCATCCATACTGCCCTCGGTCTTGCCTGCGCCGACAATCGTGTGGATCTCATCGATAAACAGGATGATGCCACCCTCGGACTTTCGGATCTCCTCGAGCACGGCCTTGAGACGCTCTTCAAATTCGCCGCGGTATTTGGCGCCCGCGATCAGAGCGCCCATGTCGAGGGAAAA
Source organism: uncultured Oscillospiraceae bacterium (assembly GCA_934232845.1). Taxonomy (GTDB): domain Bacteria; phylum Bacillota; class Clostridia; order Oscillospirales; family Ruminococcaceae; genus Yanshouia. The sequence goes on along the minus strand of CAKQGD010000005.1, from coordinate 35,865 downwards.
GATCGTCTTATCTTTCAGCCCCTCGGGCACGTCGCCGCGCACAATACGCTGGGCAAGTCCCTCGGCAATGGCGGTCTTGCCGACTCCGGGCTCGCCGATCAGAACGGGGTTGTTCTTCGTCTTGCGCGAGAGAATTCGTACGACATTTCGAATCTCGTTGTCGCGCCCGATCACGGGGTCAAGCTTCTGCGTGCGGGCGCGTTCGGTCAGGTCCGTACCGTATTTTTTCAGCGCATCGTAGGTGCTTTCCGGATCGTCGCTCGTCACCTTGCCGCTGCGCGCCTTTGAGAGCGCCTCGGAAAAAGCGGCCTTCGTCACGCCGTGGTCGGACAGGATCCGACGGACGGCGGGTGTGCCGGCCGCGAACAGTCCCAGCATCAGGTGCTCGACCGAGAGATACTCGTCGCCCATGCTCTTGGCCGTTTTTTCGGCGGCGCGCAGCACGCGGTCGCTCTCAGGCGAGAGATACACCTGCGTATCGCCCGTGACGCGGGGCATCTTTGCAATCTCGGCGTCCAGTTCGGAGAGAATGGCATTCGTGTCCGCGCCCACCCGTGTCAGAAGCGATCCGATCAGCCCTCCGTCCTGATCGGCCAGCGCGTAGAGCAGATGCTCCGGCGCAAGAGAGGGGTTGTGGTTTTCCTCAGCCATGTTTTGCGCGGTTTGAATGGCTTCGGCTGTTTTTTTTGTGAATTTCTGCATATCCATACTCAATCACCTGATTTCTTCTGAAAATATATTTTATCCTTCCAAAGGTTAAGCGTCACAGCAGAATTTCCGCCTTCTGCAGAAAGCGCAGATATTCCCGTTCGGCGTCATGTTCCGACAGGCGGCCGGAAAGCACGCCCTTGAGCAACGCGTCGAACGTCTGCACATAGTCGGACAGCGCTCTTGCCAGTTCGGCGGAAGAGCAGCCCCCCTGCGGCGCGTCGAGACTTCGCACAAAACGTCCGTCGTAGAGGGCGTACCGCACCGGAGTAGAAACCCTCGGCGCGAGATATGCGTCCTCAAGTTCTTTCCACAGGCGGAAAAACCGCGTCAGCGCGTCGATCAGCGATGCGGACTGTGTGCGGAAAAGCACCGTCAGCGTGCCGATCGAGCCGTCGGCCGGCTCGGTCAGCTCGACCTCGTACTTCACGGTGGGGCGGTATTTGTATTCCAGAGAGCTTTTCATCGACATGGTCGGCGCGTTCGGCGCGAAGAACGGCACAAGCTCTCCGGAGGGAGACAAAAGCTCCTCCAGCGCGGTGAACACCTCGTTGATGCGCCGCTCCGGCGTGGTATAGTCGACATATTCGGCAAGGATGCGGTTGACGAGGCTCGAGCGGTTCGTACCCATGCGATGCGCCAGCCGGTCCACCTCCCGCACCACATCGTCGCTGAGCATCAGACTGTAGAGCGTCCTTTTCAATGAGATCACCTTCCTTACGAGAAATATCATAACACCGAAATATGATTTGTCAAGTATATTATATAAATTTTCTTACGAATTATATTGTTTTTTTCTGATTAAAGTGCGATAAAATTTCTTTCCGTTTTATTCTCTCCGGCTTTTGTTTGCGTAAAACGCGGCTGTCCGGCTTTTCATGCGATTTCTCATCAAAAAAGCCGCGGACATCTGTCCGCGGCTTTTTTGACCGTGCGGCAGAGGGGAGCCGCCGGAAAAACAAAAGAAGAGAATCCCTGCGCTTTGTTATTTCTCGTAGTGATAAAAGCCTTTGCCGGTTTTGCGGCCCCACTCGTGTGCCTCATATTTCGCTTTGGCGATCTCATAGCCGTGGGGTTTCGGCTCGCCCGCCTTCATACGATCCTCCATCGAAAGATAGTTCAGATCGATACCGGTCAAATCCAAAAGCTCGAACGGGCCCATCGGATGGTTTAATCCGCCCTTGACGCCGATGTCGCAGTCCTCCGGCGAACAGACGCCCTCCTCCACAAGGAAATAGGCCTCGTCGCGGATCGCCGTCAGAATGCGGTTGACCACAAAGCCGCGGATCTCCTTGTTGACGCGGATCGGGCTCTTGCCGTTCGCCTTAGCGAATTCATACAGAAAATCCGCCGTTTCCTGCGACGTGTGCTCCCCCTTGACGACCTCGACCAGCTTCATCGCAAGCGCCGGGTTGAAGTAGTGAAGGTTCGCAAGGCGGGAGGGGTCGTCGATCAGTTCCTTGAAAATCGACGACACCATGTAGCTCGAATTTGATGCGATCACACAGTCTTTGGGGGCGATCGCATTCAGGTTTCTGTAGAACTGGGTCTTGACGTCACGGTCCTCCAGAATGGCCTCGATCACCACCTGTGCGTCCGAGGCGGCCTCTTCGAGCGCGGAAACAAAATGCAGCTTCGCAAGGCCCTCTTTCGCGGCTTTCTCCGTTATTTTCCCCTTGGCCACACGTCCTTCCAGATAGTCCTGCGCCCAGACGGCAGTCTTATCGAGCGCCGCCGGGAAAGCATCGGTCAGATACGTGTCAAACCCGTGCAGCGCCGCGTTGAGCGCAATCTGCCGCCCCATCTGGCCGGCGCCGGCCACACATACTTTTTTCACATCGGCTACTTTCATTTTCTTTTCCTCCCTGCGCTTGGGCCGAAAAACATCCGGCCGTTTTCCGTGGTTTGCCGTTTTTAAAGAGCGGCGAATCGCCTGCCTCAAAACGGCGCTTTCCTTTTTTGTTCCTGCAGTTCGGTTCCAAAACATCCGAAAAAACGGTATAGAAAATAAGCCCGTCTGCAAAATGCAGGATTCGGACGACGCACCGTTTTTTCGCGCCTTTTCCCCGCAAAAAGCAGGCGAGCCGGTTTTATACGAACGGTTCTCTGCGCGAATCACACCGTTTTATAGGCGTGAACTTCTTCTTTTTCAGCATATTGCTTCCTTGCTTTTTTGTAAAATCATTCTTTCTTTCCCCTTGTATTCCCGCCCGGAATCGATTCCTGCAAAGTGAATAGAAATCGGCCGAAAGTATGGCGGAGTTTCACAAAAAGATTGTGAATCTTATCACGAATCACAAATCGGAATTGTTTTATTCCAAAAAAGAAATCGGCCGGTAGAGCCGTTTTTGCACAAAACAAAAACGCCCGTCCCAAAAAAGAACGGGCGGCTTATGTTTTTTCGGTTCAAAAGCGCGTCACCTTACAGCGGAGACAGGGGAGGGTAGCTTTCTTCCTTTGCCGCGTCTCCAAAATAGTCGAGCGCGATTCTCAGCGTACGGCGCGTGGCGGCGGACCGGTACCGGCGGGTGGATACGACAAGCCCGATTTCCCAGGGAAGAAATTCTTCCAGCTCGACCGTGCAAACGCCTTCGGGCCGGTAAGTGCCGACCAAAGGGCGGGGCAGAATCGCAATTCCTTCTCCCAGAGAGACCAGCTTTTCCGCGAAGCTGACCAGCGATGTGTGAAACACGATATTCGGCACAAAGCCCGCCTGCCGGCAGATGTCCTGCACGGTATCGTACATGGTAAAGCCCTTGGAAAGCGCGATGAATTTTTCCTCTGCGAGACATGCGATCGAAACGCTCTTTTGTCCTGCGAGAGGATGATTTTCGTTCACCAAAAGCGTGCATCGGTCCCGCACGATGGGGTTGACCTCTATTTCGGGATGGACGACCGGCAGCTGGGAAATGCCGATATCCGCGCGGCCGTCAAGCACCATTTCCACAATGGGGCCGCTTCCGCATTCGATCAGGGAGTAGCGGACATTCGGGCACCGCACCCGCAGAATTTTATAAAGAGAGGGAAAAAACGTCGCAAGACTCAGCGGAGGACCCGCCAGCGTCACGCTGCCCGCGTTCGCCGCCCGCAGGTCGGAAATCTCTCTGCCGATGTCGTCAAAGCGAGAGAGCATTTCCGCCGCCATTCCGTACAGGCGCTCGCCCGCGTCCGTCAGGTGAAACGACTTGCTGGTGCGTTCGATCAGACAGATTCCCAGCTCTTCCTCGAGCTGCTTGACCACCTTGGTCACCATCGGCTGTGAAACATACAGCAGCGCGGCGGCTTTGGAAAAGCTTTTCGTTTGGGCCACAGTGAAAAAGATCCTGAGCTGATGAATTTCCATCCGCTTCGCTCCCCCGCAAAATATTCTTATTTTAAGCGTAGCGGATTTAAAAAAAAGAATCAATCTCTTTTTGCAAAAGAAAAGGCCGGGATCCTTCCCCCTTTCCCGAACAATCGCAGCGCTTTTTTCGGAAAACAAGGGCTTTCCTCCAAACGGCCCCGCCTGCCGGTATGGCAGCGGAGCCGTTTCTTTTATTTCCGGGGAAAATGTTGTTCAATCTCCCAAGCGCGCATCACAAGGCGGTGCGGCAGAAGCTTGACCAAAACGCGCTGGCAGCGCGTCCATGTCCCGTGGACGGAGACGTCCCGCCCGCGGCGGCTGTCGGAAAGCGCAAGCGCAGCGACCGCCCTCGGATCGTGAAAACAGTCGTAAAAGCGAATCCATTCGTCCTTGGGATCTGCCCGGCCGAAAAATTCCGTCTTCATCCAGCCCGGGCAGACCGCCGTCACGGCGATTCCCCGCGGACGAAGCTCGCGCCCGAGAGAACGGGCATACGACAGCACGAAGGCCTTGGTCGCGGCGTAGACGCCGAGATACGGCACCGGCTGAAACGCCGCGATCGATGCGATCTCCAGCACGCGAGAGCCCTTTTTCAGATACGGCAGCGTCAGCTGCGTCATGGCGGCGAGCGCCGTGCAGTTGAGGTCGATCATCCCCGTACAGTCTGCAAGGGAGATATCCGCCCAGCCGCCGAACTTCGCATAGCCGCTTGCGTTGACAAGCACGCGCACGTCGGGCTTTTCTTCTGAGAGCAGCGCCGCGTACCGCGCACGGTCATCCTCTCTCGTCAGATCCAGCGGCAGCGCGCGCACACGAAAGCCTGTTTCCTTCTCCAGAGAGAGCAGCCGTTCCTTTCGCCGCGCGACGGCCCAGATCTCGTCAATGCCGCCCTCGCGCGCGATCTGCCGGACAAATTCCCTGCCCAGACCGGAGCTTGCCCCCGTCACCACTGCAATCCTCATCCGCATATGCGCCTCCTTTTTCTCTATGAAAAAAGGATACCACAACGGCAGAAGCTTTACAACAAGAGATATCCCAGCGCGAGCAGCAGTGTTTTGTCTCCCTTTTCACGAAACACGAGATACATCACCATCAGGATAATCAACTCTTCCCCGCCGATGCCCAGCGAGTCCAACAGTCCCTCGACCGGTTCGGCCACGGAGCCGAGCGTGTCGCGCAGACCCTGTCCCAGAGAAGAAAGCGATTCTCCGCCGGGACTCTCCCTGCGCAGAAAAGAATCCAGCAGCGAGCGCAGATCGCGTTTTTGCGGCTGTGCCGCGCCGGGCGCGGCGGCAGGCATAGAAAACATGCTTTGCTGCGGCCCAAACCCCGTGTTCTGCATTCGGCGCGGCCCGTTCGGGCCTCTGCCCCGCGGCACGGCGGCCTGCGGCCGCAGGGGAGAAGGCTCGCTCTGGGGCGGTGCGGCCGTTAAAACAGGGCCGGGCGTTTCTTCCTGCGCGGGAATGCTTTTTGCCTCCGGCGCCGGGGCGGGCGCGCCCTCCACCGCCTGCCGGGCGCGCTGCTGCTGCTCGCGCACACGGCGCAGAGCCTCGCGCTGCATGGCCATGGATTGGGCGTCCGAGGTGTACCGTGTCATCTCAGCGCCCCTCCCTCTTTAAATTCAAAAGCCCGCTCTCGCGCACCAGCGGCAGCAGACGGATCAACTGCAGAATCCGCACGGCGTCGTCCACCTTTTTGGCGCGCTCCTCTGAAAAATGCGGCTTGAGCGCGCGCAGCAGCTCGGTGTTTTTATCGCTCTGAGAAAACGTTGAGATTGCCCGCTGCAGCAGCATCAGCGTCCCCATATCGAGCGGCGGGGCGCCGTCCTGTGCCGGGGATGCTTCCGGCGCGGAAGCAAACGCCTCTGTACTCCCCGCGGGCGCGCCCTTTTCGGACATGCCGCCGAGGCCGAGCGCGTCCGCCACGGCGCGCACCTGATTCATCCCCTCCTCGCTCCCCAGAAACTGCGAGAGCATCGCGGAAAGGTCATCCATGTCTTACCTGCCTTTCGCCAGCCGGTCGAGCAGTTCCTTTACCTGCGGGCTCTGCATCAAACGCTGCATCGCCTGCGGATCGTTGAGTACGGATGCGACCTGCTGCTTCTGCTTCTCGTCGAGAGACGAGGTCAGCGCGTTCATGTCGCCCTTCTGCAGCTGGCTTTTCAGTTCGTCGGGATTTTTTCCGAGTTTCTTTGCCGCCATCGACAGCATCGCGTCGGCCTGCTGTCCGGAAATATTTTTCGGAAAAGCGCTCATCGGAATACACCACCTTTTTCAGATCGGTTTCTCCCTTTATGCTATGCGCCCCGGCTCGTCTGTGATACCGCAAAACCGCTGTGCCCATCCTGCAAAACGCGGATCTTCGTGCGTGCGGAAAACCCGCGGCGGTCTGATCTCCGAACACAGCCGCCCAAAGCCGCCGCGCCTCGGAAACGCCCTCTTTTGCGGCGCGGGCTACTTTGCCTCGGCAAGCAGCGTGCCGGGATAATAATACAGCAGAATTTCCTCTGCTGTGGCGCCCTCCTGCGCAAGGCGGTTCGCCCCCACCTGACTGAGACCCACGCCATGGCCGTAGCCTTTTGTTTCGAAGGAAAAAATCCCTCCCTCATAAGTAAAATCAAACGCCGTCGAGCGCAGAGAAAGCGCCGTGCGCAGCTTCTGTCCGTGCATTTCGGCGCCGCCGACGCGCACCTGCGTAACATAGCCGGACTCCGACCGTTCCAGCACCTCGATCCATCCCGCGGGGTCCTCGCCCAGAACCGCCGTGGGAAACGCCAGCGTCAGCAGTGTGCGCATCTGCGCCGTGCCGAATTTGGTCCGGACGAGACAGTCCTCCTGCTCGAGATCTCCCTCGCTGTCGACCGGCACAAGATACGGCACCGAGGTCTGCCAGACATTTCCGGCGTCCTCCGTCCTGCCCGCGCTCATCGCGTGGTAGGCGCAGAGCGCCGGTTCTCCCTCATAGAGCAGCAGCCGTGTCTCGGCATAATCGGCCGCATCGCAGATGCGCTGCCATGCCTCCTTCGCATTGCTGCCGTGCAGCTCAAAGAATTTTTCCTCTGTAAGATATCCCTCGCATTTTGACGGATCGGCGGAAAAATCCGCCCCGCCGAGCGCGGGATCCGGATGCAGGGCCTGATATTCCGCCCATGTATGCGCCGCCACGGCCTGCGCACGCAGAGCCTCCGGCTCATAGGAGAACGGCATCTCCGACGCGAGCATCCCCCGAATCAGGTCCCGCCGCGGCAGAACGGCGATTTCTCCCGTGCTGCGGTCCAGAACGGAATAGCTCTCCCGCAGGGACGCGGCCTCTTTCACCGGTGAGGTCCCGGCGGATTTCTGCGGGGGCTCAGAGATGTTCTGCGTCTGCTGCGTCTGCGCGGCCGCGGGAACGCTCTCCTCTTCGGCGGCGGTGCGCACCGCCGCCGCCGCGACGGGAATTACCAGCGTCAGCGCCGCAAACAGCACAATCAGCATCAAAAGAGAACGCATGGCTTCTCCCTCCTCCTTTTCGGTTTGCCCGCGCCGGCGCGGTTGACTTTGCCGGCGGGATGGGCTACAATATTTCTACTGCGGACAAGGCGTTTCTGCCCCATGCATATGCGCCCGCCGGATCGGATATGCCGGACGTGTCCGCCTCGTTGGAGGTCTTTTGCCTATGTACAGAAACAGCCTGCGCGCTCTTTTTGTTCCCGTGCTTCTTCTCATGGGGCTGCGCACCCTTCTCAAAGTGCTCGCCATCGACACCGTTACCGGCTTTTACAACGGCGCCCCGCTGCCGGGCGCGCTTTTCACCGGCATTTTTCTGCTTTCCGCCGCTCTGATCGTGTGGTACACCCTGCGCGAACCGGATACGGGAATGTCCGCTTTGCGGGGCAACCGCTCTCTTGAAATCGCGGGAGCCATGCTCGGGCTTGTGCTGATTGCGGTCAGCGCCGTGCGTCTGTATGCGCTTCTCACCTCCCCCTCGGGAGAAGAAGTCAACGTTCTGCCGCGCGGACTGCGCGACCTTGAGCATCTGCTGGGCATCGGATCCGGCGGCGTGCTGCTGTGGCTGGCGGCCTCCTCCGTAAGCGGCGCCGAGCGCTCGGAGAAAAACGGCTGCGCCGCGCTGATCATCGTGCTGTGGCAGGCACTTTTTCTGATCGACCGCTTTATTTCTTTCCGGCAGGCGGCAACCGTCTCCGATCAGCTTTTAGAGACGCTGTTTCTTCTCTCGGCGCTTCTGTTCTGGCTGGCGCACTCGCGCTGCATGGCGGATTGCCAGCCCTCGCGCAGACGCGTGATGCTGTTCGGCATGCTTGCGATTCTGCTGGGGATCCCCCTTGCGTTCGCGCAGGCCGCCGCGCTCGCCATCCTCGGCGAGGTATCCGGCCCCGGCGCGGGTGACATCGCGCTGATCTCTCTGTCGTGCGTCTATTTTGCCGCCTTTCTCGACGCGGCCCGGCGCTCGCCCAGCGTGCAGGCCGACGCCAAGAGCGAAACGGAAGAATGACCCAAGGACCGCCCGAAAAGACAGTTGCAAACAAAGCCCGCGGGAGAATTTCTCCCTCGGGCTTTGTTTTCGGCTGCATCTTTATAAAAGCAAATCCTTGCTGTGCCGCGAATAAAAATACTTTCGCCTGCGAAGCTGAGCACCGCGAAATGGCAAGCGTACGCGGAGAAAGTCTGAAGGAGCAAAGGAGGAAATGCCTGCTTTGAAAGGCTTTTTTTGCATGCGGCGCATCCCCCGTATTCCGCGCGCAGCCTTGCATTTTTTCGCGTTTCGCGGCTTTGAAAACAAAAGCCCGTTTTAAAACGAACCGTTTGTTATACCAGCGCGGCGTTGATAAAATCCCCCTTCGGCTGTTCGGGCGCCCCTTGCAAAAGGCGCAGGGCCGCTGCTCTTCCCCACTGTACGGCAAAACGAATTTTTCGCGGGATCAGCACCGTGCCGTGCTCCTTGACCGCCCGCGCGGCGGTTTCCAGTCCGGTCAGATCAAACGTATACCGCGTACCGCCGAGCGTAACGGTCAGGGCCAGAGGCTCCTCCCGTACGGCGGAAACCTCAGACAGGGGCAGCGCCATGCCTCCCTGTTCGCTGACGCGTCCCACACAGAGCAGTCCGAACAGCGTACCGCAGAGCAGCAGCGTCGAAAAAAAGGCCGTGCCGAAGGCCCTTCGCAGTGTACTTTTCATCTTTTTCACTTCCTTTTTCTTTTTAGGAATCGTCCGGCAGCTCTTCCCGCAGGAGAAACTGAGCCAGCGCTTCTCCGACGACGCGGGCCGTCCGTTTGGATTCCTCCAGCGTATTCGCGTGCGAACCGAATTCGAGCAGCAGCGCCCCCGTAGAAAGCTGCTGATTGTATTTTCTGTGCGAAAACAGAATCGGCCGCGTCAGTCCGGGGGCTCTTGTTTCGATCGCATCGGTCAGCGCCGCCGCAAAGCGCAGGTTCTGCCTCCATTCGGGAATCAAGCCGCTGCCGTCGTCACAGTTGGAGATCACCATCAGCTGGGCATATTTTTCGCCGTCGATCTCGACGGCGGGCTTTACAATGACATTTCCCTCGCGTTCCATCGCGTCGCGGTGCACATCGAGCACAACGCGGATGCCGGGATACTCCTCAAGATACCGCGATACCGCCGCATAGCTGTTGGCGTACGAGCCGTCATAGGACGGATAGTCGTGCAGAGATGTGTCGTGCAGTACTCCGATGCCGTACGAGCGCAGCGTCTCGGTCAGCACCGTCCCGACGGCGACCATATTGCCGGTAACGTCGGTCGTGCGCCAGTTGTAGCGCGTATCGTAGATTTCGGCGTCGTAGGGGCAGTAGCTTTCGGTGGCGTGGGTGTGATAGATCAGCACCTGAATCTCTCCGCTTGCGTCTCCCCGGATCGGCGTCGGCTCGGATAAAATTTCGTCAAGCTCTTTTGAGGTGTACTCCGTGTAATTTCTCAGCCATGCATTGTTCCAACGGTAATAGGGACCGCCCTCATACCCGGAAAAATCCTCCGTAAGCAGCGTCCCCCGGTATTCCTCGGGAATCTCGGGCGGCGGCGTTTCTTCTTCCGGCGTGGACGAAGGGGAGGAAGACGGTTCCTTTGCAGGGGAGTTTTCCGGTTTGCTCTCTTCCGGACGCACCAGGGGATTCGGCTCTTCCTCCCGCGTAAGATCGGAAAAGCGTTCCCGCAATGCCGCGGCCGCCGCATCCGGCGCCGAGAACGCCGCGGAAAACGCCGCCGCCTGCGCAATCAGCTCCGGCATTCTGCCGCTTCTCACGGCCGCCAGCGTACAGAAAACCGCCGCCAACGCCGCCGTACGGCGATAAAAGAGCCGCCTTTTTGACCGCAACGCACGTCCCTCCCCGTTTGTTCTCTTTACGGAAAAGTGTATTCGGACAGGCGTTCTGTTATGTCATTCCATCAGCAGGCGAATCTCCTCCGCCGTAAACGAGGGCTGCAGCGCACGGTTGAGGGCCGTCGAAAGAATCTCCGCACCCGCATGAATCACACGATCGATATCGCGCGGCGTGACGACCATTCCCGCCGCATTTTCGGGCGGGCGCGCGCCGAAATCATGCAGCAGCGTGGCCGCGTCGATCACCGTGGGGATACCCAGCGAAAACACCGGCACGCCGAGCGTGCGTCTCGACAGCTCCGCACGGCGGTTGCCCACGCCGGAGCCCGGCGCAATGCCTGTGTCGGAAAACTGCACCGTCTGTCCCAGACGGGCGGCCGAGCGCGCTGCCAGCGCATCCACCGCAACAACCGCCGAAAAATTTCCGAGGCGGCGCACGGCTTTCACCAGCTCGGCGGTCTCCATGCCGGTCTGCCCCGTCGCTCCGGGCACAAAGCAGCAGACCGGACGCAGGCTCTGTGCCAGCCCGGCGGTCTCCCCTTCGCTGAAAAAATGCCGCGTGGCCACGACGCGCTGCGCCGTCACGGGGCCGAGCGCGTCCGGCGTGACGGCCCCGTTGCCGAGTCCGACAACAAGAATTTCCCCGTCGGGAAGCGCCTCCTTCAGCAGGCGGGCCGTCTGTGTGCAGAGCGCCTCGCGCAGGGAGAGCGGCCCCTCCAGCGTGTGATATACGCCCCGGGGCCGCCCAAGTCGTCCCGCGGCGGCATCCGTCTCGATTTTTACCGTCGTGCGCAGCACGCCGTCCTGCCTGTCCGTCTCGCAGAAAACGCCTTCCGGCAGGCTCTTGTCGCCTGTATCGGCGGCCTCCAGTGCGAGATCCGTGCGCCATGCGGCCTGCTTTGACATACGCGGGCCCCCTTCGCTTTTTTTAAAATGCCGCATGTCCGCGCGCTTTTCGGAATAAATGTCCCCGCACGCCGCGGACTGCGCTCTCTTTCCCAATAAAATATCCCCCGAAAAGATATTTTTATGTGAAAAACAGTTGCAATTTCTCTTTGAAAATGGTAATATGACTTGTACTGTTCTGAACAGAAGGAGGTGTAACGATGCCGAACATCAAATCCGCCAAGAAGCGCGTCAAGGTGATTGCCGCCAAAACCGCCCTTAATAAGGCGCAGAGATCTTATATGAAGACCATGCTCAAGAAGGCTGACGCCGCCGTTGCGGAGAACGCCGAGAACAAGGCCGAAGTCGTTCGCGCCGCGATCAAGACGGTCGATCAGGCCGCCGCCAAGGGACTGATTCACAAGAACAACGCCTCCCGCAAGAAGGCCGCGCTCGCCAGCAAGCTGAATTAAACAAAAAAACGAACGGAACGTACGACCGTTCGTTTTTTTATTATTTTGACCGAAGATGCGCCCTATTTTCATTTTTGACGCTGAGAAAACTTATCCTGATCCAGACCGATTGCAATGAAAACGCCTCAAAGCGGGCAGACAGCCCCGCTTTTTTCGCGCCGGCGCCCCTGTATCCCTGTTCTCCGCGTGACGATGCTTTTGACAAAGTCAAATCGCTTTTCACACGCATACCGGCTTTTTACAAACGGCGGCCGCGCCGCAGCCGCCGAACGAAGGCGAAAAATCGGTCTTTCGTTTCGCCGCAGGCAAAGCCGACGCGCTTTTTCTCTCTCCATCAAAAAAAAGGAGGCGGTATCGAATACCGCCTTCTTTTTTCACTTTTATGAAACGGAAAATTCTCCGGCAAGAATGACGGATTCCTCTCCCGCGGTGACCGTCTTAAGAATGCGGTAATCCCCCGCCGGCAGCGTGCCGTAGCCGGGTTCCCACACGTCGGTGAAGGTTTCCTCCGACCCCGCGGGAACAAAAAGCAGCTCGAGCGTTATGGCCATGTCCTTATGCTGCAGCTCGTACCAGACGCCGTTGTGCAGTGTCTGCACGGCGAAGTCACGTCCGAATACGACGTCTTTTTCCGTGTTGTTATGAATGGTGTATTCCGCCTGCGTGCCCGAGGCGTTCTCCACCGTGAGGGTCAGCCCCTCCATCGTGTTGACCTCCTGCCAAGCGCGTTCCCCGCGCTTCGCGCCGCAGGCCACGAGCACGGCGGCAAGCACCCCCGCCGCCAAAAGCAACCAAAGCATTTTTTTCATTCTTCCTTCTCCTCCTTTTTCACGGCGGGCTGCTCTTGCTTCTTTTGAAAGCGCCACAGCGGACGTCGGTTTTCAGGCGTCCTGCGAAAACGCCGCAGCACCTTCACCAGCGCCCAGAGCACCGCGCCGAACAAAATCAGCCACAGCAGCAGAACCGGAAGGTCCTCGACCGCCCAGAGGGCAAGGTCTTGGAAAAAGGCGACGATTTTTTCGCCCGAGCGCTTTGCGGCGCCCGAAAGCCTCTCGCCGAACGTGGCGGGCTTTTTCTCCAGTTCGCTGTATTCAACCACCTCGCTGACCGTCAGCGTCAGCGTCGAGTAATCGACCTGATCGTCCATGCGGCGCAGGCGCGCGGTCAGAGACTCGATTTCGTAGCGCACCTCGGACAGGGCCTGCTCCAGCGTGATGACGTCCTCGAGCTTTTCGGCCTTCGACAAAATCTCAAGCAGGCGCTCCTCCTGCAGATTCAGCGTGTCGAGATGCGCCTGGGCGTCGTAATATGTATCGCTGATGTCGTCCGTCCAGACGGAGCGCCCCGTAACGTTACACACGCCGGACACTCCCGTCATCAGCCCGTCAAACTGTGCCGCGGGCACACGCACGGTCAGCCACGCATAGCGTTCATAATAGTTGCCGCTCCAGCTGAGGGACTGGCCGCTGATCTCCTGCGAAGAAATATAGCCGCCGTTTTCCTCGACAAGCGCCGCGATCTGCCCGATCGCCTCGTCGAATTGCTTTGTCTCCAGCTCCATGCTGCCGGTATAGACGATTTTTCTGTCGGCTGCGTCGGGGCGCATCGCATCGGAAGAAACGCCGTTGGCCAGCGCCGCGCCGTCTTCCTCCATCCAAACGGACGATTCCGTCTCTGCAGGCGCGGCCGCGACAGGCGCCATATCGTACCTCTGCGAGGAATAGGAGTTCGAATACGCCGCCGTGCTGAACATTTCCGCTGCGTCGTTCGAGCCGCAGGCCGACAGGCACAGCATCAGCGCCAGCAGCGCCGAAAGGATGGCGCACGTCTTATTTCGCTTCATAAAATTTCCTCCTTTTTATGAGTTCTTCTGAAAAGCGGATCCGTCTGTTCTTTGAGTGTCGGGAACAGAAGCTTTTTTATGCAGAACACGCAGAATTTTCCTTTTTAAAAAAATTTTTTCGTCCGTGCGCGGAAAAATAGCGTCCGCCGCGGGAATGTGCTATACTGTCCTTACCGGGGCTGTACCGCAGGGCTTCGCGCCTTTTTTGATAAATACGCGGACGGATGCAGAAGAAATGACGGTTATCCAAGGAGGGACGCCTTTTATGGAGTTTATCATCGTTACCGGCATGTCCGGGGCAGGCAAATCGACCGCGATTGACGCGCTGGAGGATCTCGGCTATTTCTGCGCGGACAATGTGCCGCCGCCTCTGCTCGGACGCTTCGCGCTGCTCAACGACCGCGCCAAGCCCGGCGCGGACCGCATGGCCGTTGTGGTCGATGCGCGCGCGGGCGAGCTGTTCTCGGAATTCGGCAGCGCGCTCGACCATCTTTCTCAGACGGGCTGCAATTACCGCCTTTTGTTTCTCGACGCGGAGGACGGCGTGCTGATCAATCGCTATCAGGAGGGACGCCGCCGCCACCCTCTGATCGACGGCGAGACCGTCCGCCTGCCCGAGGCCATCGCCCGGGAGCGCGCTCTGCTCGCGCCCGCCCGGCGCAGGGCCGACTTCGTGCTTGACACGTCCCGGATGACCGCCGGGGTACTCAAAAGCCGCATCGCGGGGCTTTTTTGCGAAAAGCAGGGCGGCGCGATGACGATCGAGTGCCTCTCCTTCGGCTTTAAAAACGGCCTGCCGCGCGAGGCCGACCTCGTCTTTGACGTGCGCTGTCTGCCGAATCCCTACTATATTTCAGAGCTGAAGTCTCTCACGGGTCTCGACGAGGCCGTGCGGGATTATGTCATGCAGTGGCCGTCGAGCGCGGGCATGCTCGAACGCATTCTCGGACTGCTCGATTTTTCTCTGCCGCTCTACGCCGCCGAGGGCAAGAGCCATCTTGTCGTGGCCTTCGGCTGCACGGGCGGGCACCACCGATCGGTCACCTTTGCGGAGCTGGCCGCCGCACATCTGCGCGGGCGCTTTCCGGGAGCCGCGGCCGTACACCGCGATTTGGAAAAGCACTGACCGCTTTTATATGTTCACAATTTATCCGGTTTTCTTTTTTATTTTTTTGGAATAATTTTCAGCCGTTTTTCACAACCCTTTGGTACTCTGAAAGCAGAAAAGACGGCTTTTGCGCGGCGGGAGAATTCCCGCCGTTTTGTTTGTCAACCGTTTCGACGCACTTTGCGGCACAAATGCGCAAGAATACAAAAGGAAACGCCGTCGTTTTAAAACACAGGGAGGGAACGTCATTGATCGAAGTGCAGCATCTGACCCGCCGCTACGGCGAACATACCGCCGTCTGCGATCTGAGCTTTACGATCGAATCGGGGCACATTTACGGCCTGCTGGGGCCAAACGGCGCCGGAAAATCGACAACCATGAACATGATGACCGGTTGTCTCGCCGCGAGCGAGGGCACCGTCACCATTGACGGATACGACATCTTTGAAAATCCCCGGGAGGCCAAGCGCCTTGTCGGGTATCTGCCGGAGCTGCCGCCCGTCTATCCGGATATGACCGTGCGGGAATATCTCGGCTTTGTCGCGCGGGCAAAGAGCGTTTCGAAGCAGGCCGCCGCCGCGCAGATCAAGCATGCGATGGCCGTCACGCAGACCGCCGAATATGCCGACCGCCTGATCCGGCATCTTTCCAAGGGGTACCGCCAGCGCGTCGGCATCGCTCAGGCGCTGCTGGGAGAGCCGTCCGTCGTCATTTTAGACGAGCCGACCGTTGGACTCGATCCCAAGCAGATCATCGAGATTCGGGATCTGATCCGCTCTCTCGGAAAAGAGCACACGGTCATCCTCTCCAGCCATATTCTCGCCGAGGTGCGCGCCGTGTGCGACCGCATTCTGATCCTGTCGCACGGCAGGCTTGCCGCCAACGACACGCCCGAAGCTCTCGAAAGACTCTTTGCGGGATCGTCGCGGCTTGAGCTGACGCTTGCCGCCGGAGAGGCGCGCGCACGCGCCGTGCTGAAAAATCTGCCCGCCGCCAAAGCGGAATTCACTGCGCGCGGCGACGGCGAAACCGACGCGGTGCTGACTGCGGAAGGACAGGGCGACCTGCGGCGGGATGCGTTCTTCGCGTGCTGTGAGGCGCGGGTGCCGATCCTGCGCATGGAGCATTCCCGCGCGAGCCTCGAGCAGGTGTTCCTCGAGCTGACCTCCGACGGGGAGGAGCGCTCTCCCGAGGACGAAAATTTACAGGAAAAGGAGGACTGACCGGTGGGCGCCGTCTACAAAAAAGAGCTTTTCTCTTATTACCACGGGCTTCTCGGCTGGCTGTTCGCCGCGTTTGTTCTGTTTTTCGCGGGCATCTATACGATGGCGATCAACCTGAGCGCGCAGTACGCGAGCTTTGAATATGTGCTGGCAAACATGAGCTTTTTATTTCTGATCGCGGTGCCGGTGCTGACGATGCGCTGCATCGCCGAGGAGCGCCGCCAGAAAACCGACCAGCTTCTGTATGCGCTGCCGCTCGGCATGACCCGCATCGTGCTGGGGAAATATTTCGCGCTTCTCACGGTGATGGCGGTGCCGACCGCCGTGATCGCCGTATATCCCTTGATTCTGTCGCGGTACGGCGCCGTCTCTCTTGCTGCGTCCTATTCGACGCTGCTCGCTTTTTTCCTGCTGGGAGCGGCGCTCTTGGCGCTGGGAATGTTTCTTTCCTCCCTCACCGAAAATCAGGCCGTCAGCGCGGCGGCCTGCTTTGTGATTCTGTTGATTTTATACTTTATCGGACCGCTTTCGTACTATGTCCCTTCCACGGCGAACGCCTCCCTGCTGGCCTTTACCGCGCTGCTTCTGCTGCTGTCGCTCGTCTTTGACACGCTGACGAAAAACAGCCTCGCCGCCGTCCTTTTGTTCGCAGTGCTTGAGGCCGTGCTCGTCGCTCTGCGCGTGCTGGTGCCCGACCTGCTCGCGGGGTCCTTTCCCGCGGTGATGAACCGTCTGTCGGTTTTTGACGTCTTTACCGGTTTCGCCGGAGGTCTGTTTGATCTCGGCAGCGTCGTATATTATCTGTCGATCATCGGCGTGCTGCTGTTTCTGACCGTACAGTCGATGGAAAAAAGGAGGTGGAGCTGATGAAGCGCCCCGTTTTTCAGCGCCCGAACGGCGCGGCCTTTCGCACAAAATCTTTCTGTGTCGGCTCTTACAGCGCGGCGCTGACCGCAGTGGCTCTGGCCGTTGCCGTCGCCGTCAACCTCGTCGTGGGGGCGCTGCCCGCGTCCGCCACGCAGTTTGACACCAGCGAAAACCAGCTCTATACCATTTCCGAGCAGACGAAGGAGATCGTCTCCGGGCTTTCTGAAGATGTCACCGTCTACCATCTCGCGCAGAGCGGCTCGGAGGACAGCGTGATCTCCGGCGTGCTCGAGCGGTACACCGCGCTCGGCGAACATCTGCGCGTCGAAAAAAAGGACCCCGTCGTTTACCCGGCCTTCGCGGCGCAGTACACAAACGAATCCCTGCAGAATAACAGCCTCATCGTCGTCTGCGGCGAACGCAGCCGGTATATTCCCTACAGCGATATTTATGTCACGGATTACAGTCAGTATTTTATGACCGGTGAAACTACGACTACCTTCGCACTCGAAAGCGAGCTGACCTCCGCCGTCGACTATGTCACGGCGCAAAGCCTGCCGACGCTCTATCTGCTGACGGGCCACGGCGAGGCCGAGCTTCCCGCAAGCCTTCTCTCTGCGGTGGAAAAACAGAACGTCGCCGTCGAGAGCCTCAGCCTGCTCACGGCAGACGCCGTCCCCTCCGACGCCGACGCCCTGCTGATTTATTCACCCGCGCGCGACCTTTCCGAAATCGAGCGGGACCTGCTGCTTGCCTATCTGAACGAGGGCGGTTCTCTGCTGCTCGCAACCGATTACAGTGAGACCGCCATGCCGAATCTGGACGCCGTCGCGGCCGCCTGCGGACTTTCCCGCGTGTCCGGTATCGTCGTGGAGGGCGACGCCGACCACAGCCTGCGCGGATACGCGCATTATCTGCTGCCTGAAATTTCCTCCCACGCGGTCACCGATCCGCTGATTGACGGCGGATACTACGCGCTTTTCCCGCTGGCGCAGGGTCTTGTCACCGCCGAAACACTTCCCGACGGCGTTTCGGTGACCGAGCTGCTGACGACAAGCGGCGAGGCCTTTTCCAAAACGGCCGCCTACTCGGCCGAAACGCTGGACTTTGAAGAGGGAGATCTCGCGGGGCCGTTCGCTGTCGCGGCCGCCGCCGTCAAGGAAACGGACGGCGGTACGGCGCGGCTGGTGTGGTTCACCTCCTCCATGGCTTTTTCGGACGAGGTGAATCAGATCGTCTCCGGCGCGAACCACGACCTCTTTTTAAACGCGGTTGGCTGGATGTGCGAGCATGAGAGTGCGATTTCCATTCATGCCAAGTCCCTTGCGGAGAGCCGCCTGACTCTGACGGCGGGACAGTCGCGCCTGTGGACGATTCTTTTTGTGCTGGCCGTTCCGGTTCTCTTTCTCGCGGCGGGCATCGCGATTTGGCTGAGGAGGCGCGCACGCGGATGAAACAAAAACAAAAAACGCTTTTTATACTGCTTGCGGCGCTTCTTCTGCTGCTCGCCGCGTGGCTGCTGCTGCGGCGTCCCGCCGAAGAAGAATCGCCCGCTCTGCTTTCGATCCCCTGTGTGCAGAGCGGCGACGCCGTCTCTCTCGAATGGTCGAACGCGGGCGAAACCGTCTCTCTCTCGCAAAAGGACGGCGTCTGGCAGTGGGACGGCGACACGGATTTTCCCGTCGATCAAGACGCGGCGGCTCGGCTTGCCGCGGCGGCGGAGAATCTTGTTCCCTCCGCCGCAATCCCGGCAGAGGATGCGGGAGAACTTTCCGACTACGGTCTGACCGCGCCGGTACGCAGCGTAACCGTGACCGCGGCCGACGGCGAGCGCTGCGCCTACCGGGTTGGCGGCGCAAGCCCGATTTCCTCCGACGAGGTCTATGTCTCCCTCGACGGAGAAGAAGACGTCTGGCTGCTGCCGGCGAGCTTTTCCGAGGCGTTCTCCGTCGGGCTCTATGATCTGCTGCAGAAGGAGGAGATCCCGGTCTTTACAAATGTATCGTCTCTGACGGTTGAAACGCCGGCACAAACCCTCGCGCTCACGCGCGCCGTCAAAGCCGGCGATGAATCGGATGAGGAAGCGGACTCTCCCGTGTGGGAGGGAACCCTCGACGGCGAAGCGATCGAGGTTGACACGGCCCGCGCCGACGATCTGCTGCAGACCGTCACCACGCTGACTTGGGGCGAATGCGTCCATTACAAGGCCGACGACGCGCTGCTCGAAGAATGCGGACTGGCCACACCCGCTTGTGTCGTGACCGTCGTTTTTGAGGGAGCAAACGGAGCCGAACGCGTCTTTTCGCTCGAGGTGGGCAGCGGCGCCGGAAGCTATGCCTATGCGCGCCTGTCCGGCTCTCGGATGGTCTATCTTGTGGACCTTGCCGTGCGCGACGCGCTGACCGATCTTTCGGCGGCCGAAGCATAAAAAGGGGCCTGCCGGGCGATCGTAAAAACGGAAGCAGAGGTGCTGCATAACACCTCTGCTTTTTTGAAGTATCCCTTGCTTGGAAGCCGTCAACGCTATACTATAACAATAGAATAATTTCTATTTCAACGAGGTGAGTTGATATGAGAAAAATAACAGTATTTATTGCTATGAGCCTTGACGGTTACATCGCCGACCATAATGGCGGAGTAGCTTGGTTAAATGGGCGGGGAAATGATTCTGAGAATATCGATGCATATTCTGAATTTGTAAAAGAGATTGATACTGTTATAATGGGATGGAACACATACCATCAAATTGCTGCAGAGCTTTCTGTGAATGATTGGCCATATGAAGAGTTTGCGACTTACGTATTCACACACAAAAACGAAACATCCTCGGAGAAAATCAGATTTACAAGAGAAAGCCCTGTCTCTTTGATAAAACAGCTAAAAGGAAAAGACGGAAAAGGAATTTGGATTTGCGGAGGAGCACAGACTGCCCAGTAATTGATTGAGCAGAATATGATTGACGAATCCTATATTTCAGTAATCCCAACCATTTTGGGCGGAGGTATCCGCTTATTTGAAACCGATGGACAAGGGATAAAGCTGAAATTGTCAAAAACGAGAACTTATAATGGAATAACGGAATTGGTTTATGTTCGCAGACAGATAAAAGCCGATTAAAATTAATTTAAAATCATTAAAACGCATAAAAGCCTGTTGATTCAGAGAAGGATTCCGCCGCAGATTTAAATTTCGCCCCGGCAATCTTGCCGGAACCTGCTTGTCATAAATTTTTTATGAAAAATGGAACGTATCAAAACGACACGCCCATGAACCGTTTTTGTATCCTGCCCGAAAGCGGGCGGGTTTTATTCTCGCGAAAGGCAGAGAGAGTGCGCAGCGTATTTTCTTTTTTTGCAGGCGCGGATTTCTATTTTTTGAACGGAAGGTGCAAAAACGGCGCGCCTTGTGCTATACTGTCGTCGGAAAGGGGCTGATAAAATGGAGCCGCAGAACATCTACGAACAGCTGAAAAAAGACCCCGAGGTTCTCTCGCTGCTGCACAAGGGCAACGACAATCTCGGCACACTTGGCTATACCGATCATTCCGAGGCGCACTGCTGTCTTGTCGCCGAACGGGCGGCGCGGATTCTGCAAACGCTGCAATACCCGGCGCATGATGTCGAACTGGCAAAAATCGCAGGGCTTCTGCACGACATCGGCAATGCCGTCAACCGTTCCCATCACGCCGAATACGGCGCGCTGCTGGCCTACTCCATTCTGGAGAGGATAGGTCTTTCCCTTGCCGACCGGGTGGAGGTGCTCGCCTGCATCTCAAACCACGACGAATCCACCGGAGGCGCCGTGGACCCGATCTCCGCCGCGCTGATCATCGCGGACAAGACGGACGTGCGGCGCAACCGGGTGCGCACGTCGGACAAATCCGCCTTTGACATTCACGACCGGGTGAACTACGCCGTTACGGGCGCGGAGCTTCTGATCCAGACGGAGAGGGGCGCAATCACACTGAGCCTTGCGATCGACGAGGAAATCTGCACCATGTACGAGTACTTTGAGATTTTTCTGCAGCGGATGCTGATGTGCCGACGCGCCGCCGAAATGCTCAAGATGCAGTTTCGCCTGACCGCAAACGGCAGCAAAATTCTATAAGACAGCCGCATAACGCCAAAAAAAAGCCGCCCTCAGGGCGGCTTTTCATTTTAGGTATGACAGCGGGCGGAGGGTTTGTTTCGGCTTTTTCAGCGCGGCGCGGAAAGAGACGCTTCTTCCTTCTTTCGCTTATTTTCATAAAGCTGCTTGTCGGCACGGTGGATAATTTCAGCAATGCTCTCGTTCGGATCGCGGCATTCCGTCCAGCCGATCCCCACAGAAATGCGATAAGGTCTGCCGGTTTCTTTTTCCTCTTCCCGGTGCAGAGATTCCTGCAGGGAGGAGACGACCTCTCCGGCGTCGCAGCGTTTTCCCTCCATCACCATGCAGAATTCATCCCCGCCGTAGCGGGCGACAAAGGATCCGTATTTCGACGCGGTTTTTTTGAGCGCAGCCGAAACCAGCCTGAGGGCCTCGTCGCCCTCGACATGTCCATAAGAATCGTTGATCGTTTTAAATTTGTCGACATCCATCATGAATATAAAGAGCGGATTGCTCTGAGATGCGAAGGGAAGACGCTCGTCGAGGTATTTATCCAGCCGCTTGCGGTTGTTCATGCCCGTCAGGGCGTCGTAATAAATCTGCCCGTCCCGAATGGTCAAAAACAGAATATGAATACACATAAACATGCCCAGATACAAAATCGGCGCGCCCGGCACGAGATCCTTTATCAGTCCCGCGATCAGCGGCGGGACCATATAAAACGCGTAAATCCAGCATTCTTTCCATTTCAGAGAGGAATGTGTCTTCGCTGCGCAGTACAGCGAACGCACGGTCGAAACCACCAGATATAAATAAGTGCCGACGGCTTGAATGACGAACCACTCGCCCAGACGGTAATGCCCGTTTGCATCGATGTAAAAAACCCATCCGGTAAAAATGGAAATCAGGTCCGCGGCGATCACAAACAGAACCGGAATTCTCATCCAGATGTTCTTTTTGATATCGCGGTCCTCTATGATTTTCAGCCGGTAGGATACGAACCGGTACCAGAAATAGCAGCCCGCGGTCACCGCCGCCAGCGAAATTCCGTTTACGGCGGCGTTGAGCAGCGCAGCCGGATGAATCGCTCCTCCCTCTACGAGCACCCAGAAAATATCCGTTGCGAGTACAGCGAAGTAGGCGTAAATGATTCTTCTCAGTTCTTTTACCTCGCGCTCCGAGCCAAGGTTAAAATCCAGACGGCCGAGAATTGCCGCCGTAAACAAAATCAAATGTATTTCTACAATGGCATATGACAGGTATAAAGGAGACATTCTTCTCGCTCCCCGGTGTTGTTTTATCGATTTTCCCGGCGTTTTCCGCGCCCGAAAAAAGCTTTGTGCAATAGGAATTTACTTTTTACTATACCGCATTTCGGCTCTCATTTCAAGAAAGACTGCGGCCGGAAAAAGGTTTCTCTTTTCGGCGGCAGAGACTTTTTTCACAAGCGTTGCGTTTTTGCCGCGTTTTCGTGTATAATGAGACATACCTTTTCCGCAGGAGGGATTTTTCCATGACAGACGCGCAGAAGCGCATCCGAAATTTTTGCATCATCGCACATATCGACCACGGAAAGAGCACGCTGGCGGACCGCATTCTCGAAAAAACGAACGCGGTTGCCCTGCGCGATATGGAGGAACAGCTCCTCGACAATATGGACATTGAGCGTGAACGCGGCATTACCATCAAATCGCGCGCCGTCCGTCTCGAATACAAGGCGAAGGACGGAGAATCCTATCAGTTCAACCTGATCGACACGCCCGGACACGTCGACTTTAACTACGAGGTGTCGCGTTCCCTCGCGGCCTGCGAGGGGGCGGTTCTCGTTGTGGACGCATCGCAGGGCATCGAGGCGCAGACGCTGGCCAATACCTATCTCGCGATCGACCACGACCTTGAGGTCGTGCCCGTCATCAACAAGATCGATCTGCCCGCCGCCGATCCCGAGCGTGTCGCGCACGAGATCGAAGACGTGATCGGTCTGCCCGCCATGGATGCGCCGCGCATCTCGGCCAAACAGGGCGTCGGCATCGAAGAGGTGCTCGAGCGCGTCGTCTCGGATATTCCTGCGCCGAAAGGCGACCCCGACGCGCCGCTGCGCGCATTGATTTTCGACTCGGTCTACGACAGCTACAAGGGCGTCATCGTCTATCTCCGCGTAAAGGAGGGCCGCCTCACCCCCGGGATGAACGTACGCATGATGGCGACGGGCGCCCAGTTTCAGGTCGTGGAGTGCGGCGCGCTCGGCGCGGTCGGTCTCGTGCCGACGAAGGGCCTCTCCGCCGGAGAGGTGGGATATTTCACCGCGTCCATCAAAACCGTCAAGGATACCCGCGTCGGCGATACCGTGACAGGCGCAGAGCGCCCCGCCGCCGAGCCGCTGCCCGGCTACCGCAAGGTCAACCCCATGGTGTTCTGCGGCATCTACCCCGCCGACGGCGCCAAATACCCCGATCTGCGCGACGCTCTCGAAAAGCTCAACCTAAACGACGCCTCCCTCTCGTTCGAGCCGGAAACGTCCATGGCGCTGGGCTTCGGTTTCCGCTGCGGCTTTCTGGGGCTGCTGCATCTCGAAATCATTCAGGAACGTCTCGAGCGGGAATACAACCTCGATCTCATCACGACGGCTCCGTCCGTCGTCTACTACCTCAACATGACCGACGGCACGCGGATGCGCCTTGACAACCCGACCAATTACCCGGATCCGTCCGTCATCGAATCGTGCGAGGAGCCGTTTATCAAAGCGTCGATCTTCACCCCGTCGTCGTACATCGGCGCAATTATGGACCTGTGCCAGTCGCGGCGCGGCGTTTTTCTCGATCAGAAATATCTTGACACCGACCGCGTGGAATTGATCTACCGGCTGCCTCTCAACGAGGTGATCTACGATTTCTTCGACGCGCTCAAATCCCGCACGCGCGGGTACGCGTCGTTCGACTATGAGATGGACTCTTACCAGCCGTCGCGTCTGGTCAAGCTTGATATTCTCTTAAACGGCGAAATGGTCGACGCGCTTTCCTTTATCGTGCATGAGGACGGGGCCTACCCCCGCGCCCGCAAAATGTGCGAAAAGCTCAAAGAGGCCATTCCCCGCCAATTGTTCGAGATTCCCGTGCAGGCTGCCGTGGGCGGGCGCGTCATCGCCCGCGAGACGGTCAAGGCCATGCGCAAGGACGTGCTCGCCAAATGCTACGGCGGCGACATCACACGAAAGAAAAAACTGCTTGAAAAGCAGAAAGAAGGCAAAAAACGCATGCGTCAGGTCGGCACGGTCGAGGTCCCGCAGGAAGCGTTTCTCTCCGTGCTCAAGCTCGATGAGTAAGGGAATCTACGTCCACATTCCGTTCTGCGTGCAGAAATGCCCCTACTGCGACTTTTACTCCGGCGCGTCGGACGAGCCCGGGCGCCTTGCCTACGCCGAACGGCTGGCCTTTGCCATAGAGACCGCCCCGTGGGAATTCTCGGCGGACACGCTCTATATCGGCGGCGGCACGCCGACCACCCTGCCGCCCGCGGCGCTTGCTGGGATTCTCGCGGCGGCAAAGCGGCGCTATCACTTGGAAAACGCCGAATGCACCGTGGAGGCTAACCCCGGCACCGTCACGCCGGACGATCTGCGCCGGCTGTTTGACGCGGGTTTTCACCGCATTTCCTTCGGGGTGCAGTCGACCGACGACGATACGCTTTCGCGGCTCGGGCGCATTCACACCGCCGCAGAAGCAAAAGAAACCATCCGCGCCGCATACGGCGCGGGCTTTCGGCATATCTCCGCCGATCTGATGCTTGCCGTCCCCGGTCAGACGCCTGAAACCGTGCGCCGCGACGTGCGGCGGCTGACGGCTCTGCCCATCGATCACCTGTCGGCTTATCTGCTGCATGTCGAGGAGGGCACGCCCTTTTTCGGGCGGGTGGAGGAGCCCGGTGACGACCTTGCCGCCGACTGCTACGAGGCCGCCGTGTCCGAGCTGCGAAAGGCGGGCTTTTTTCAGTACGAAATCTCGAATTTTTCCCGGGAAAAGGGCGCCGAAAGCCGCCACAACCTGCATTACTGGCGCTGTGAGGAATATCTCGGTGTCGGCGCGGCGGCCCATTCGTTTTTAAATGGCAGACGATTTTATCTGCCGCGCAGCCGGCGGGCCTTTTTGACCGCCGAAAACCCGTGGAGTCTGACGGTCGACGACGGCGCGGGCGGCGGGGAAGAAGAGCGCATTCTGCTCGGGCTTCGCCTCGCAGAGGGAATCGCGCTGTCCGATTTTTCAAGCGATACGGCCCAGCGCCTGAAAACGCGCGCCGTGCCGCTTGTGCAAAACGGCCTTGCCGTCTGCGAGAACGGCCGCCTTTCCCTGACGGAGAGGGGCTTTCTCGTTTCAAACGCCGCCATTGCTTCACTGCTCTGAGCCTGTAAAAAGGAGGAACCGCCATGCCCGCCGCGCACCGCTGGCTTGCCCTGTGCTACACCGTGCCCGCAGAGCCCTCGCGCAGCCGGGTCTACGTCTGGCGTCATCTGCGCGCGCTCTGCGCTCAGACTGTCAGTTCCGGCTTTGCCGTGCTGCCCGACACCCCCGAAAATCTCTCGGCGTTCGAAACGCTCGCCGCCGATGTGCGCCGCCTCAAGGGAGAGGCGTTTCTTCTTCGCTTTGACTATGTGGATGAAAAAGACGACCGTGCCGTGCGCGAACGCTTTGCGCGGGCGGCCGCCGAGGAACAGGCCGAGCTGCTGCGCCGCTGCGCCGCGTTGGTCGGCCGCCTTGAAAGCGGCGAAACCGACCGTGCCGCCGTACGCGAATTAAAATCCTCGCTCGACCGCTTTGAAAAAAGTCCGCTGCGCACCTTTTCTCCGCGCGGATCGGGAGAGGAACTTGCCCGCGCGGTGGGCGAGATCTTCGGCACACTGCGCTCGCTGCCGTCGGAACTCTCCGCCCTGCTGCGCCGTACGACGAAATAACCGCGCGGCGGATACGGCTTTCTGCGCGCAGATTGCCGCAGCGGCATGGAAACGCCGCCGCAATAAAACGGCTTATACCGAAATGTTTCAGACCAATCGCCCCAACAACCGAAAAAGCGGTGTTTGCCGTCGGGACGGCTGCGGCCTTTGTAAAAGTCAAGATAAGTCCCGATCCTGTCAGAAGGGGAAACCGGTATCACGATCGACACAGGGAGTTTAAATCTGAAAGATATGAAAAAATTTTCGGGTCGGTTTCGATTCTCTTCGAAAATGTGTTTTCGGCTGACCGCTTTGTTTTTCTTTTAAAGCTTTTGGGCAGCGTCTCTTATGGAACGGCAGTCTGCTTTGCGGCTTACAAAAGATGCTTCTGCAAAACAGGGCCCTTTAAAATATAGACGAAATCGTTGAAACGCCAACCCTTTGCTTTCGCAAGCCGATCTCTCTGTTTTTAAGAAAGGATGTTTTTTATGCCTGATTTTTCAACGCTTGTTTCCTCCCGTCACAGCTGCCGCCGCTATCAGGAAAATCGCATCGTCCCCCGCGAAACGCTCGACGCCTGCTTTGAGGCCTCGCGCCTCGCGCCCAGCGCCTGCAACAGCCAGCCGTGGCGCTTTATCGCTGTGGATACGCCCGAGGGCGTCGCCGCCCTCGCCCCCTGCGTACAGAAGCCCGCTCTCAACTGCTGCGAAATGAACAAGTTCGCAAGCGGCTGTTCCGCCCTCGTCGTCGTGGCGGAGGCGCCCGCCATTCTGATGAGAAAGCTTTCCGACAAGCCGTTCGATCAGACCTACGCCCAGATGGACGTAGGGATCGCTGCCGCACATTTTGTACTGGCCGCCGCCGAGCATGGGCTTTCGACCTGCATTCTCGGCTGGCTCGACGCCGAAAAAATCCGCGCCGTGCTCTCTCTGCCGGAAGAGGAAACGCCCCGTCTCGTGATCGCTGTCGGCTACGCCGAGGGGGACGCCGCCTCGCACTCCACGCCGAGAAAGCCCCTTGACGAGATTCGGCGGTATGCCGAGCCGTCCGCGCTTTAAAAAATTCTTGCCCGGGCAAAGCCTTTGGCTTGAGAGCGGCAAAGCGGAGCTTTCTGCATCGCCGCCGCTTTTTTCGCCAAGCACCCCGCTTTGGCGGCGGGACGATACCGCGGGGGAGAATCCCGCGCGGACAAAAACGACGGACAATCGAAATTCGAAGAGAGCGCCCGGCGCCGTACTTTCGGGCCTATGCGGAGATAGGCGGACTGCGGCAGGGTCTGCGCCATCCGCCGCAGGGCCGAAGCGGCAAGGCGCGATACAAAACGCGGCCGCATACGGTTCTTTTTTCTCTCTTGAAAAAAAGATTTGTCAGAAAAGCTTTGTGAAAAGCCGCCTTTCTAAATCACAGAGCCTCTGTGCCGCACACGCTTAAAATAAGCCGAATCTCTCTCCAAACGCCCATGGCAAAGGACCCTTAACCGAACAAATTCGGCTAAGGGTCCTTTTTCCTTTTTGAAAAAGCTTTTATCCGATTGCCCGGACGGCGGCCTCGGCGAAGGAGTTATCCACCAGCGCGGAGAAGTCCGCGCGCTGTTTGAGTTCGCCCGCCTGTTCGATCACGTCCTGCAGGCGGCTGAACGCTTCCTCCTTCATCACCGGCGTGGCGGCGAAGGCTTCGATCTCCTTGTGGCGGGCACACGAGCTGACCAGCAGATCCATGTCCGTGTCGGGGAAGAAGCTTGCGATTGCCGCGGCGATCTCCTCGGGAGAATGCTCGCTCACCCACTTCTGCCCCTTGTAAACCGCATTGGTAAATGCCTGGGCCGTGTCGGCATTCTCGGTAAGCCAGCTCTTGTTCGCATAGTAGCAGGTGTAGGGCAGCTCGCCGGACTCCTCGCCGATCGAGGCGAGCACATAGCCCTTGCCCTCGCGTTCGACCGAGGACGCAGTTGGCTCAAACAGCGCTACATAATCTCCCTGTCCGCCGGTAAACGCGCCCGCCATCAGCGCGAACTGTACCGAAGAATCGACGTAAAGATCCGCCTCGGGATCCAGTCCCTTCTGCCGCAGAACGTATTCAAGCGTCATCAGCGGCACACCGCCCGCGCGTCCGCCGATCAGGTGCGAATCGGCGAGCGTGCTCCAGTCAAATTCGCCCTCGAGCGGTTCTCTGCCGACGAGAAATGCCCCGTCGCGCTGGGTCAGCTGGGCAAACACGACGGCGTGGTCCTCTCTGCCCTCGGCGGCGACATAGATGCACGCCTCCGGCCCGGAAAACCCGATATCCGCCTGCCCGGCGACGACCGCCGTCATCACCTTGTCGGCACCGTTATCTGTCACGATGGAAACGTCAAGCCCCTCCTGGGCAAAAAAGCCCTGCGTCACCGCCGCGTACTGCGGCGCGTAAAAGACGCTGCGCGCGACCTCGCTGACGACAATCTTTACCGGCGCCGCCTGCGGTTGTGACACGTCGGATGAGACGCTCTGGGACGCGCTTTGAGACGCGCTCTCGGAGAGGGACGGCGCCTCGCTCGACATCGCGCCACATCCCGACATCATCACAAGCGCCGAGGCCGCGGCAAGAGCCAGCCATTTTTTCTGCATGGGTGATTTTCCTCCGTTTCTGTCAGCCGCCGCGAAGCCGCGTCAGCCGTTGCTCGATCCATTGTATGCAGAGATACATCACAGTTGCCACTGCCGCGAGCACAATTACGCTCGCCATGACAAGATCGAGCTGAAATACCTGACTGCCGTAGACAATTAAATAGCCGAGTCCCTCTCGGGAAATCAGAAATTCTCCCACAATCACGCCGACCCACGACATGCCGACGTTGATCTTAAGCGACCCTAAAATCGTCGGAATATTCGCGGGCAGCACGACACGGCGCAGAATTTCCCATTTTCCGCCGCCGAAAGTACGCACAAGCAGAATTTTCTCCGGATCGGTCGAGCGAAAGCCGCCGAGCACCTCAAGCACTGCCACGACAAGCGAAACGGACAGTGTAATCACGACGATGGCGGTGCGGCCCGCGCCCAGCCACACGATGAACACCGGCCCGAGCGCGATCTTTGGCAGCGCGTTCAGAATTACAAGATACGGCTCGAGCACGCGGCAGAGAAAGTCGGAGCACCAGAGCGCCACGGCGATCAGCGTACCCGCCGCCGTCCCCAGCAGAAAACCTGCGGCAGCCTCCGCCGTAGTCGCGCCCAGATGACGCCACAGTTCCCCCGTCTGCGCGAGCCGCCAAAGCGTGCCAGCCAGCCGCGAGGGCGAGCTGGTGATAAAAGAATCGATCCAGCCCATGCGGGCGGCCGTTTCCCACAGGACGGCCAGCAGCACGAGCAGCCCCGCCTTGGCCGACGCGATCGCGAGGCGGCGGCGCTTCTGCGCACGCAACCACTCCCTTCTCTGCGGCGAGAGGTCCGTTTCAGACATGGACATCGATATCCCTCCAGATGCGGTTAAAATATCCGCGGAATTCTTCCTTCTCCCGGTTTTCAAGCGGGGTTCCCCGTCCGGACGCATAGCGAATCTCATAGACGGCCTTCACGGTGCCGGGCCGGTGCGACAGCACGATAACCCGGTCGGACATCGACACCGCCTCTCCGATGTCGTGCGTCACCATGAGGGCGGTCTTGCCCTCGCGGCGGATGATCGCGTAAATGTCGTCCGCAACCGCCAGCCGCGTCTGGTAGTCAAGCGCGGAAAACGCCTCGTCAAGCAGCAAAAGCTCCGGCCGCACGGCCAGCGTGCGGATCAGCGCGGCGCGCTGCCGCATACCGCCCGAGAGCTGCGACGGAAAACAGTCCCGAAATTCCCACAGGCCGTAGGTGCGAAGCAGCTCGTCGGCATACGCGTCGGCTTCGGCGCTTCTCTGACGGTGCACATCCAGCCCGAGGCGTGCGTTCGCGCGGATCGTGAGCCAGTCAAACAGGCTGTCGCGCTGCAGCATATACCCGGCGCGCGCAAGTCCCGGCGCGCGGATGACGCCGGACGTCGGCTCAAGCAGCCCCGCCGCGAGGGACAGCAGCGTCGATTTTCCGCAGCCCGAGGGACCGATGATGCTGACATACTCCCCCGGCATCACCGAGAACGACACATCCCGCAGAGCCTCGGTCTCCCCGGCGGCGGTCTGATATGTCAGCGAAAGATTTTCTGCACGAATCAATTCCTTCATAGCCGTGCCTCCTCACGCCATTCTATTCCAAAAGAGGCTTTTTTGACGCAGAGCGGCCGGGCTCTGCGCGGATACAGAGGTTTTGTTTCTCCAAAACGGCTCATTTTTTAGAAAAATCAACCCGCATATCCGCGGTACGTCTGCAAAACAAAAAGCATCTGCGCAGCAAAAGTTTGACAAAATTGGAATCTTTTGCTACAATTAACGAAAAAATCGTATGAAAAGGAGGTATAATTTGAAAAATTCATCTTCATCCATCCGCGGAGGCGCAGCAGCCGCCCTGCAAAAAACCAGCCGGAAAACTTCTGCCGAACAAAACGCCGCCTTGCGGCGGGAACTTGCTCCCGCTCTGCAGGCCGCGGCGGCGGTGGTCGGCATCCTTCCGGAAATCCATACGCTCTCCACTGCGCTGAACGCGGCGGCACAGACCGTGCAGACCGCTCAAAAACTGCAGAGCACGCCCAAAAAGTCGGCTTGGACGCCCTCTGCTGCCGCTGCGCCGTCCGTCTCGGCGGAGAACCCGCCAAGCCGGCCGAAGCCCGACAGAAACAATCTCGATTCGACCGTGAAAAATTCTCTCGCTGCGGGCGCCGCGGTCATGTCCGCGGCCAAATTTCCCGTTCCATCGGCGGCCGCGCAAAGCGCGCTTGAAGCGCTGAACGCCCGCGGCGCTGTGCAGTACAAGACGCCCGCTCCGAAGGGCGGATTTTCAGAAAAAAATGCGCTTTCACAGACCGCACCGAAGCAGCCCGCACCGACCGGCTCTCTCGCGGGGAATGATACTTTCCTTTTGCGAAGCTCCCAAAAAAATCCTCCGACCGGCGCGGATGAGCCGGTCTTGATCGGACCGGTTCAAAAGACGGACATAAAGCCGTTTGACAAAGTACTCGCAGACGATTATCATGTAAAAAACGAAAGTTTTCATCAGAAGGAAGAAAATATCTCTTCGCCTTCGATTTATATCGGCGAGGATATTACACAGGGGCTTGACCACTCCGACGTGCGGCTGATCCGTATTTTTCTCGTCTCTAAAGGATACTACGACGCTCTGCGCTATGCACGGGGAACAGGGCAGTATGATCGTCATCTCGACGCGCTGGTACATCATTATGCCGCCGAAAACGGCCGGGAGATCACCGGTGATACGGCGGAGGATCTCTGGCGGGGCCTTGGCATCACGGCAGCCGAAGCTCAAAAAATTCGGCGGGGAAATTCATCCGGCAGTTTGATCGACGTATACTCTGACGCGGTGAAGCAGGCTCAGACCGATTATCAGAAAAAAGTGAGAGACAGCATTGTGACCGCTCTTCTGCGATACCGAAGCGACGTGGAGAACGTCGGAAGGCTGTCTGAGGATTTCGCCGACGACATAGACCGCGCAATCCGATATTATGTTACGGGAGAATATCAGCCCCTCAGTGCAAGCTGTCACATGGAAGTATCCGTCACCCCTGCATGGCGTGACGAGCGAAATGCCGCTTTGGGAGACGTCGCGTGGAAAGGCGGAATTGCCCTGAGCACTTTTAATCCGCTTTTCAATATGGTCCTTTCCCTGATTGATTCCGGGATACAAGAAGATGACGGCGCTGAATTTAAAAAATGGGCCGGGGAAGAAGCCGCATCTTATGCCGCCTCACAGTTGAAAGAGCTTGTCGGCTCAGCTGCATCCAATTTTCTTTTGAAAGGCATCGGGATAGGTGGCATTGCTAAAGATGTCAAAGACTTTGCGGGCGCATTCCATAAATATGAAAGTCTTGTCTACTCCAACGACCTGATCGTCAGCTTTTATTTTCGCGGTCAGAAGCATCCCTATTGGGGATATTTGATTCACAATAATGAAATCATCAATTTGTCGCCCGCGGATGTGGCCGAATACGATCTTCCGGACGAATACGCCGACAATGAGCGCTGGGAATTGGTCGGAATTCAAACGAATTATCCCAAGCTTTTATCTAACGGGCGGATTCTACCCGCTAACGAATATGCGCATAACATCGCACACTGACAAAAAGGAGGGGGTTTTATGAATCCGCTTCGTTCCTGCCGGTACTGCCCCATCTGCGGAAAGAAGCACGGGGTCACCTTTCAAGACGCTTTTGACGCGTCTTTTCGAAAAAAAGAGCTGCACTGTGCCTCTTGCGGCTCTGTCTTGTACCTGAAAAAAGATCCCGTTTTGTTCATATTTCTTTTAACATATTGGGTTCTCGACGGCGCCATGGTGTTCCTGCGCGCTTACCATCCGTCCCTCTATTTAAAAGCCTCTATGTTCTTATGGGAATACGGTCGTTTTTCTTCTACTGCGTCCAACGGCGAAGTTCCCTTTCAGCTCTTTTATGCCGCCTTGGCTCTCTTGATATACTCGTTTTTTCATTTTTTTACCATGCTCTTTCATCCGGTGGAATCAGAGCGTGTCAAAAAAATTTCGGTTGACTCCGACCTCATACGAGACTGTGTTTTTTTCTTCCTTGTTCTTTTTTCCTATTTCTTTTTCAGCGATTTGGTCGAAGAAGGCGCGGCGCTCTATCTGTCCGCCGCGCTCTCTGCACCATTGATTTTTTGACGCTTGCCGTCCCTTTTGAGATGTGCGGAAAATTGAATGCGCAAAATTGATAAAAAATAAAATATATTTGTGAAATGTGCTCGTACACCAAAATTCCGGAAAATATTTTGTCGAAAAATATCACGAGGAAATATCTTTTTCCCTTTACAGACTGCTCACAATTATGATATGATTTGTTGCAGATTATGGTGGTATTGAAAGTTTTAAAAGAGTATAGAGTCCTTTTTCGGCTGCCATAAATCATAAGTGTAAAACTTTTCAAATTTAATATTTTGGTAAGTAGAGAGTAGAGACTGATACTGTATTGCGATGTGTGACATCCGGCAATATGGTATGTTTTTTGCTCTCTTTTATTTTTTCGTTTCATACTGGCCAGATGAAATGAAAAAGAAAAATTGGGAGGATTCATATGGATTATTTAGCAATCGCCAACAGCTGGCAGGTATGGCTTTGCGCCTTCATCTGCATCGGCACAATTCTTTATCAGTCGCTTTCCTTTACCAAGCTTTGCTACAAGAATGCGGAATCCGTCGGACTGACCAAGGCGGACTGCAGCAAGAGCTTCAAGTGCGGCATGATTACCGCAATTGGCCCGTCCATTTCGTGCTTTATCGGTGCAATCTCCATGATCGCGGTTGTCGGCGGCCCTCTCGCATAGATGCGTCTTTCCATGATCGGCGCGGCCGCGACCGAGCTGACCGCTGCTGCCACCGGCGCCGCCGCATACGGCGTTGAACTGGGCGGCGAGGGCTATGACATTTACGCAATGGCAAACTCCTTGCTGACAATGGCCGTAAACGGCTGCGGCTGGCTGGCGGTTGTCGCTCTGTTGACTCCCCGTATGGAGAGCATCCGTCAGAAAATCGGCGGCGGCGACAGTGTCCTTTTGGGCATTATCACTGCTTCCGCTTCGATCGGACTGTTCGCTTACATGGCTTCACAGTATTATATCCAGATCACCCAGATTCCTGCCAATGCATGGGCCTGCATCGCCGGCACCGTGATTATGTTTGCCTGCGTGAAGTTCTCCAGTAAGGCCGCATGGCTTATCCTTTCGAATCATAACGGCAGAAAAAGCGCTGGGATAAGATCGGCTAAATCCCGGTGCGGCAGCCAGACGTCTTTTTCTTTAAAACGTAAAAATCCCCGGTCCTTTGCAGAGGACCGGGGATTTCTTGATTTTCTCAGAGATTCGGCAGAACGGGGTTCGGATTTGAAGTAACGGTAATTGCCGTGGGCGTTTCGCCGCTGCGCAGCAGGCGCGCCATGACGACGAAACGCTGTTTATCACTCTGACCGTAGGCGCGGGTGCAGGTGGACAGCGTGATAATCTTATCGCTCGTATCGACTGCCACGTCGAAGTTGTGGCGGCTGCGGGCTTTTGCACCGTTGATGATGGCGGCGAAATTCGTGTCGTCGGGGTTTGCCTCGATATAGTTAAAGCTGATATCCGTGTAGAACGCCGCGAATACCACCCAGGTCATTTCCTGATCGGCAGTCGAATAGTACAGGTACGGATACTGTTTTGCAAAATTCAGATGATGATAGGCCGTAAGCTGGGCAAACATCACATCGCTCGAATAGCCGACACGCGGATTCGCGGAATAGTTCGTCCAGTTGTGGCCGTACAGCACGTTATTGCGCGAAATCTGGCTCGCCGTACCGAAGTTCACCGCCGGGTCGGCCCAAATGACGCCGTTTCGGCTCGACTGTTTATACAGATCGCGGTCCTGATAATAGAACACGTCGGTCGCGTTGTGAAGCACCGGATAATTGATGTTTGTACCGGGCACCTTGAGCCAGCCCTTGACGTCGGAGTTGATCTGCTGATACGAGGCGATATTGCCCTGCCCGCTCGAGCCCATCTCGCCGGCGTCAAAAATACCGGTCAGTGTGGAGGCGGGGGCACTGCTCGAGGCCGACGCCGTGCTCGAAGAAGCGGCGGGCTGCTGACTCTGGGCGGGCGCCGAGGATGACGGCGCGGAGACCGAGCTTGCCTCGGAGGAAGATTCTTCGGAGGACGGCTCCTCGTTGCTTTCCTCGGAAGACGGTTCCTCTTCTGAAGAGGGTTCGGACGGCTGTGACACGCTGCTCTCGAGAGAGCCGGAGCCGGACACGCTGCCGGTGACAATGGAAATGCCGATTCCCACGGTTACGGCGAACAGTGCCAGCGCAATGACGGCGGTCAGAATCACATTGCGGCCGACGGCCGTGCCGCGAAACGGTTTGGACATAGGTCTCACCTCGTTGCTTTTTCTCTTCGCTATGCGATACATGGCTGATTATAGCATATTTCACACTTTCTGCAAAGCGGAAATCTTTCGCACTCCGGTCCCTCTCCTCCGGCGCAGGGGCACCTCTTGGGCAAAGGCGGGCAGGCCGCTCTGCGCCGGTTCGCTCTCGAGACAAACCTCTGACAAAGACGCCTGCGCCGTGCGCGCCGACACCAAACACCCGCACGCAGGCTGCGGCGTATCATTCCGGACGGAATTCATCCGTCCGATGGGCCGCTTGGCCCTCCGGCATCTTTTTTTAAAAAAGGAGAAAACGCGCTCGGCAGAGCGTATCGTCCGGCGAGCTCTGTTTGATCCGCCCAGACCCAGCCTTGCGGAAGCGCCTCGTCGACGGCCTCTCCCTCATAGGAAGTCATATGCCATTCCACGTGCGTAAAGACGTGGCGAGCCTGTTTTCCCGGGGAAATTTGCCCGACGGCAAGGTGCTCGGCCGATAGAAATTCCCCGACGCCGCCCGAAAATGTCGGCAGCTCCCACATTCCGGCAAGAAGTCCCCGCGCGGGGCGCTTTCTCAGGGCGAACTTTTCTCCGCTTCGCAGAAGAAGCACGCCGATTTCTTCCGCCCGGCGCGGGGCGCGGGGCGTTTTCTTCGGCAGAGAGGCGGCCGTCCCCAGCCGTCTGCCCTCGCAGAGCTCCCGCAGAGGACATGTTCCGCAGAGCGGCGCGCCGTTCGGCAGACAGATCAGCGCGCCAAGCTCCATCAGTGCCTGATTGAAGTCGCCGCACCGCTCCCGCGGAAGAATGCGTTCGACCCGCGCGGTCAGCTCTTTTTTGACCGCGGGGCGGGAGATATCCTCTTCATACGAGGCGAGCCGCGAAATTACGCGCAGAACGTTTCCGTCCACGGCGGGCGCGCGCACGCCGTATGCGATGGACGAAACCGACCCCGCGCAGTATTCTCCGATGCCGGGCAGGGTTCGCAGCTCTTTGGGATCGCGCGGCACCTCGCCGCCGTAATCCGAAAGAATCTTCTGTGCGGCTCTCTGCAGATTGCGCGCGCGGGAATAATAGCCCAGCCCCTCCCACAGCTTGAGC